>JAIDKP010000279.1 GCA_029051445.1 Muribaculaceae bacterium
CGCTGTGTATAAGAGTCAGGTATGCCGAAGTGAAGTGGCGTTCTCTTTTTATAGAGGCAGGAATGAGAGAACGCGGTTCGGCATTGCTTAATGACTCGCTCACGTCGGGTGATCTTGTCGAGAGCGGTAATGCAAGGCCTATTCCTCAGCTGCGTGCCGGATTCCATGATTTTCAGGCAGTCCCTCTGACCGGAGGCTGGCTTGAGATACAGGGTGAACTTGGCTACGGGAAGTTTACGGACGGCACATGGATGAAGAAGTTTTACAGTCATGGGAGCTATCATCTGAATGAAGGTGCCTATTCTCTTTATCGCAGACTGTATTTCAGGACGGATCACCGAAAGGCTCTGTCGCTGACTTTTGGAATGCAGGCCGCCGGAGAAATCGGCGGCACCACGAGATATTACGAGAAGGGAAAGGTTGTGAGAGAGCGTAATCTCAGGGCCGATGTGTGGGACATGATCAAGATGATCGCTCCGGTCGGGGGCGAGAAGAGTGGTGTAGGGGAGTATATGGATGGAAATAATCTCGGCTCCTGGGATGTGCATGCGAGGTTTCGTCTGCCGTGGGTCGGCGATGTGTTAAAGGCATATCTGCAGAAGCCCTGGGAGAAGGGATCGTCGCTCGGATGGAAAAACGGTTTCGACGGGCTGTGGGGGATCGAATATGATTTCAGCAGCATGGGCGGAATCGTTAGCGGCGCTGTGGTTGAGTATATTGATTTCATGAACCAGTCGGGTGCGATACACTATGCTCCGCATGACCGTCCGGGATCCACGATAATGACCGATGTCAGTGGCGGAGACCAGTATTACAATAACTCGGAATACAATTCTTATACAAACTACGGTCTTGGTATCGGGACGCCGTTTCTTGTGTCGCCCCGTTATAACCGTGACGGCTATCCTGCATATATCGATAACAGGGTGCGGGGATTTCATGCGGCTGTAGCCGGCCGTCCGTCGCAATTATGGGATTATTGTTTAGCATTTAGCTACAAGAGGGGATATGGCGACGGTCGCCAGCCCAAGGCGACGGTGAGCGATGGCGTGTCGTGGCTTGCCGAGGTCAGTCATGCTATGGCACGGATCGATGGGCTGAGGATAAAGTTTCAGATGGCTATGGATCGCGGGTCTATGCCCGGAGATGCTTTGGGTGTCGCTTTGAGTGTGGTCTATCGCGGTGCGTTCAGGATAAGAGAATAGCAGGATGAGAATCTGGATAGTGGCGGCCTTGGCCGCAATAATGACAGTGGTATCGGCCGGATGCAGTGATAACGGCGGCGATATCGGGCTCTGGGGCGGAACATGGCATCTTGTGCGTATCGAGAGAGACGGGACTGTTGATGATACTTATAGGGGCAATGTTTTCTGGAAGTTTCAGGCAGATGTCGTGGACATGGTTGAGACTGACGATGAGATGCATGAGCGACAGGATCATTACGGTACGTGGCATGTGAGTGCCGACGGCCGGGTGCTGACTCTTGACTTCAGTCATAGCAGCGACCGTTTTCCCACCGGGTCGACGGAGTATGTCCCTCCATCTGTCACGGGGCTGAATGCCGGACTTACAGTGCTTGATGTCGAGCGGCTTACGGGTCGCGAGATGGTGGTGAAGCGGACCGATGCAGAGTCGGGTGTAGAAAGAACATTCGTTTTAAAGAAGCAATAACGGAAATGAATTGTTATATTAGTAACGTTTTTGCGCAAAAATAAATTTAAAGATTTTAATGAGTACATTTGAGGAACTGGGCGTCAATGAGCCCTTGAGGAAAGCAATCGCCGAACTTGGCTTTGAAATGCCGATGCCGGTACAGGAAAAGGTTATCCCCCATCTTTTGACCGGGGATAATGATGTCGTAGCCCTTGCCCAGACGGGAACCGGCAAGACGGCAGCGTTCGGCCTTCCGGTTATACAGCGCATAGACGTGGACAATCACACTCCACAGGCGCTGATCCTGTCGCCTACCAGAGAACTCTGTCTTCAGATCGCCGGTGATCTGGCTGATTTCTCGAAATATATACACGGCCTGACGGTTCTTCCTGTCTATGGCGGTTCAAGCATTGAGAGCCAGATAAGGGGCCTGAAGTCAGGAGTACAGATCATTGTCGCCACTCCAGGTCGTCTGATCGATCTGATAAACCGTGGTGTGGTCAGGCTCGACGGCGTGCATACGGTGATTCTTGACGAGGCGGACGAGATGCTCAACATGGGTTTCCTCGACTCAATCAACGATATACTCGAGCATGTGCCTGATGAGCGTAAAATGCTTATGTTCTCGGCTACAATGCCGACCGACATCGCTAAGATAGCGAAACGGTACATGCACGATTACGAGGAGTTTGTGATCGGCACGAGAAACGAGGGGTCGCAGAACGTGAAGCATGTGTACTACATGGTGAACGCCCGTGACAAGTATCTCGCGCTGAAGCGTATCGCTGACTACAGCCCGAATATTTACGCTATAATATTCTGCCGTACGCGCCGCGATACCCAGGAGATCGCCGACAAACTGATCGCCGACGGATATAATGCCGATGCGCTGCATGGCGATCTGTCGCAGCAGCAACGCGATATGGTGATGAAGAAATTTCGCGACCGTGTGACCCGTCTGCTTGTGGCTACGGATGTTGCGGCGCGCGGTCTTGATGTCGATGATCTGACTCATGTGATCAATTTCGGGTTGCCTGACGACACGGCGGTTTACACTCATCGCTCCGGCCGTACAGGCCGTGCCGGAAAGACCGGTATTTCTGTGGCTATCATTCACTCGCGCGAGAAGGGGAAGATGCGTGAGATCGAGAAGAAGATAGGAAAGACGTTTGAGCGCAAGGAGGTTCCGACTGCCGAGCAGATTATCGAAAAACAGCTTTACTCTCTTGCCGACCGGCTTGAGAAGGTTGAGGTCGATGACGATGCCATGAGCAAGTATCTTGCCGGCGTGGTGAAAAAACTCGGCTGGCTTACGAGTGAGGATATTATAAAGCGAATCCTGTCGCTTGAGTTCAACCGTCTGCTTGACTATTACCGCGATGCTCCCAAGATCGATGTCATTGACGAGAAGCCCCGAAAGGAACGCGGCAAGCGCAATGGCGAACCTCGTGATGACAGCGATAAGGATCGTCGTACGGCAGGAAAGGGCATGGCGCGCCTTTATGTGAATCTGGGAAAACGTGACGGGTTTTATGCCGGCAATCTGATCGAGATGCTAAACAAGAATGTCACCGGGCATCGTGTGGATGTCGGGCGTATTGATCTTATGCCTTCCTACTCGCTTTTTGATGTGAAGAAGGCTGATTCCCGCAAGCTTGTCGAGGCTCTGACAGGGGCCGATTTCATGGGCAAGCGTGTATATTGCGAGGTCGCTGAAGCAGGAAAAGACTACGGTCGTGCCTCGGCACGCAAGGCCCGGGAGAAAGTTTCGGTCGATTTTGATAATTTTGCCTCTTACAAGAAACGAAACAAGGGAGGACGCAGTTCCCGAAAATAAAAAATAAGATTA
>JAIDKP010000028.1 GCA_029051445.1 Muribaculaceae bacterium
ATTATATGTATCCGGATATTTTCTCAGTTGCAGTCGGAGACAGTGGCATCGGAGATTCCGGGATAATGTATCTCGCATGGTTGTCCTGCGGCGGAAAGAATTGATGCTTCAGACAGCTTTCTTTCGCTCCAGCGCTGATCGACTTCAAAATTGCCGATAGCTTTCATCCCATTGGCCGAGCCCGATGTCCATGAATCGGGGAGAGCCGGAAGCAGTCTAAGGATGCCATCATGGCTTTGCAGCAGCATTTCGGCTACTCCTGATGTGAATCCAAGGTTCCCGTCGATCTGAAACGGAGCATGAGAGTCGAGAAGGTTATAGTATACGCCGCCGTACCTCTGGTCAACTCCGTAACTTCCGGAATGATTGAGCGAGTATTTCATCATGTGGCGGGCATGGTTTCCATCGAGTGCACGAGCCCATAGATTGATTTTCCAGCCGAGCGACCAGCCTGTAGAGGCGTCGCCACGCATACGCAGTGAGTTTACGGCCGCACGATGCTCGGCAGTGCCCGGTTTTACCTGTGAGAAGGGGAAGAGGCACATGAGATGTGAGAGATGACGGTGCCCGGGCTGTCCGACTGAGTACGGACTTGTTTTCCACTCGCGCAGTATTGTGTCGCCTTGTGCAATGGTGTTGTGCGGGTTGCCCCATTTGCCGTCGTAGGTCTCAAATGCAAGTCCGCGGTCGAGTGTCTCGAGCTTTGCGCGCAGCTGTGCGGCAAGTTCCGGCTCTGTGTCAAGAACGGCAAGCGCGTGCAATGTCGTTTCAAATAACTCGGCTACAAGCTGCTGTGCATGTGCCGTCGCATCCTCTTCCTGCGGTCCCTGCTCGGGCGACCACTCGAGAGGTGCTATCCATGTGCCGTCGGAGTCGAGTTTCAGGCGGTCGAGCCAGAACCGGCTGCACGAGGTCATGACAGGAAGTGCGGTGTCACGAAGAAAATCACGGTCGAGCGTATAGCGGTAGTGCTGCCAGAGATGCGATGTGTACCATGCGTTGGCTATGACATAGTTCTCGGCGTAGTCTGAGTTGCCGAATATGTTATTCTGTGTGAAGCATGTCCATCCCTGTGGCTGTCCCGATCGGCGTGCATACTCTTTCCACTCGTCGTGGTCGACTGCCATACTCTTGATGTAGTTGAGATAAGGCATGTGCATGTCGGACAGGTTGGTGGCTTCGGCCGGCCAGTAGTTCATCTGCACGTTGATGTTGCTGTGCAGGTCGCTCTCCCACGGTGGAGTGGCCGAGTGGTTCCATATTCCCTGCAGGTTGGCGGGAGTGTCGGCACCGCGCGATGAGGCGATGAGCAGATAGCGGCCGTAGTGGAAATACAGTTCCTCGAGCATGAGGGCTTCGGCGAGACGGAAACCGGTCTGCGTGTATCGGTCGATAAGCCTGTCGGTGGGGAGACGGTTCTCGGCTCCATCGAGTGTGAGGCGCATACGGTCGTAGATCGGACGGTAGTCGGCGAGATGTGTCGCAAGCAACGCGTCCCATCCTTTGGCCGATGCGTCGGAGGCGCGTCGGTCGACGAGCAGTCGCATGGCCTCGGCATCGCCGAGGTAGTCGGGCGCGTGCTGGTCGAAATTTGTGGCTCCGGCCAAAACTATAAGCAGCGAGTCGGCTCCGCAGACTGTAATGCAGCTGTCGGTGGTGGCGACGGTTCCGCCCGAGGGAACCACATTGAGCCGGGCTCTGTAGTCGACATGGTCGAGCCGGCCGCCGAACACGGCCGATGCATCGTTGTAGCTGACTTTGACGGAGTCGCCTCCTACGTTGTTGCGTAACTTGATCTTTACAGAGATGTTTCCGGGTTTTGAGGCTTTGAGTCTGGTTGCCACTACGCCGTCGGGGTAGCTCGCGATATAGCGGCGTGAGAATGTCAGCGAAGTATCGGAGGGGGATGTGTAGTCAACGCCGGCTACAGCATTGCTGATGTCGAGCCATCGGATATAGCCAATTTTGCCGTAGTCGACCGGAACGGGTACCGGATTGAGCTCTTCTATGATTATGTCGCCGAAGTTCTGATAGGCTCCGCGCAGTGTCGGCGATCCGGTCCATAGAGTTTTTTCGTTGAACTGGATCTGCTCCGTCGGCACGCCGCCATAAATCATGGCTCCGAACTGTCCGTTGCCTATGGGCAGGGCGTATTCCATCCACGGGTCTCCCGCTCCGGCGGCTTCGGCCGGCTGAAGATACCACAACGAGTGGCGCGAAGGAGCACCTGTATCGGCGGAGGAAATGCCTGCCGCCAGCATTGTAAAGAGAAAAAGTAAATTTTGGCGAATGTTCATGCTGTGAAAATACTAATATTTTTTCAGGATTTGTTTACTTTGCAGTGTAATAAAATTCAGTTATATGCATTTTCAATCATTATCAACAAAAACACTTCTTGCCGGAGTGGCCGCCGGAGCACTTCTGCTGGTGTCGTCGTGCGGCACGGAGAAGTCTTCCGGAAGCATGCTCTCTCCGGTAGACTACGTGAATCCGCTTGTCGGGTCGCACTCGTCGTACAAGCTTTCGACCGGCAACACTTATCCGGCAATCGCACTGCCCTGGGGTATGAACTTCTGGACTCCGCAGACCGGCCGGATGGGCGACGGATGGGCTTATACCTACGATGCCGATAAGATCCGCGGCTTCAAGCAGACCCATCAGCCTTCGCCCTGGATCAACGACTATGGCCAGTTCTCGCTCATGCCTGAGACCGGCACCCCCGTGTTTGACGAGAACGAGCGTGCCAGCTGGTTCTCTCACAAGGCCGAAGTGTCGAAACCTAACTACTATCGCGTATATCTCGCCGATCATGATGTTGTCACCGAGATCACTCCGACCTCGCGTGCAGCAATGTTCCGCTTCACGTTCCCTGAGACCGACAGCGCGTTTGTGGTGGTCGATGCTTTCAACCGTGGTTCATCGATTGAGATTGATCCTGAAAACCGCCGCATCACAGGTTACACGACACGCAACAGCGGCGGTGTGCCTGAGAATTTCCGCAACTATTTTGTCGTTGAGTTCGATGCGCCTTTCACATATACGGCCATCGCCGACAATGGTGTGATAGATACTGCCAAACTTGACGCTACAACCGATCATGCCGGTGCTATCGTCGGATTCCCTTCGACCAGACGTGGCGACCAGGTGATTGCACGCGTGGCATCGTCGTTCATCAGCCCTGAACAGGCTCTGCTCAACCTCAAGGAGCTCGGCGACCGCGACTTCGATCAGATAAAAGAGGATGGTGCCGAAGTGTGGAACGAGACTCTGGGACGCATCGAGATCGACGACAACGACCTCGATCGTCTGCGCACGTTCTATTCGTGCCTCTACCGTTCGGTGCTTTTCCCGCGCTCGTTCTGGGAGGTAGATGCCAACGGCAATGTAATGCACTATAGCCCCTACAACGGTGAGGTTCTTCCCGGCTACATGTACACCGACACCGGTTTCTGGGATACATTCCGCTGTCTCTTCCCGCTGCTTAACCTGGTCTATCCGTCGGAAAACCAGAAGATGCAGGAAGGACTTGCCAACACCTACAAGGAGAGCGGCTTCCTGCCTGAGTGGGCTTCGCCCGGACATCGCGGCTGCATGGTGGGCAACAACTCGGCATCGGTAGTGGCCGACGCTGCCCTGAAGGGTGTGGACAAGCATGATCTTGAGACAATATGGGAGGCTGTGACCAGCGGCGCGCACAAGGTGCATCCGCGTGTCAGCTCGACAGGACGTCGCGGCTTCGAGTACTACGACAGCATCGGCTATGTACCCTACGACGTGAAGATCAATGAGAGTGCTGCACGCACACTCGAGTATGCCTACGATGACTGGTGTATCTACCGTCTCGGCAAGCAGCTCGGCAAGAGCGACGATGAACTTCGTCCCTACGCCAAGAATGCCTACAACTACGAGAATCTGTTTGACCCCGAGACCAAGCTGATGCGTGGCAAGAATGTCGACGGCAGCTTCATGGCACCGTTCAACCCGCTCAAGTGGGGCGACGCGTTCACCGAGGGCAACAGCTGGCACTACACATGGTCGGTGTTCCACGACCCGCAGGGACTTATAAACCTCATGGGTGGCGAAAAGGATTTCAACGCTATGCTTGACTCTGTGTTCAACGTTCCGCCGGTGTTTGACGACAGCTATTATGGCGGTGTGATCCACGAGATACGTGAGATGCAGATCATGAACATGGGTAACTATGCACACGGCAATCAGCCGATCCAGCACATGATATATCTTTACAACTACTCGGGCGAGCCGTGGAAAGCACAGTACTGGGTACGCGAGACGATGAACCGCATGTACAACGCCAACCCCGACGGATATTGCGGCGATGAGGATAACGGCCAGACTTCGGCATGGTATGTATTCTCGGCACTCGGTTTCTATCCGGTATGCCCCGGCAGCAACGAGTATGTGCTCGGTGCTCCGCTCTTTGAGTCGGCCCGCATCAATCTCGAGAACGGCAACACTGTCTCGATCAAAGCCGCCGGCAACTCCGACATCAACCGTTATATCGGCAGCATGAAACTCAATGGCAAGGAGTATGGCAAGAACTATCTTACCCACTCTGACCTGATGAACGGTGCGAAGATAGCGATGGAGATGACCGACAAGCCTGCGACCGACCGCGGCACCACGCCCGACGCTTATCCCTACTCGTTCACCAACGACCCGGAGCGTCCAAAGGATCTGAAGTAAATTTTATAAATAAGAAACAGTGCAGGAGAGCCCCGGAGGCTCTCCTGCCTGTGCATTTTTATCTGATGGATATACTTATGCCGGGAGGATCTGCTGAACTCTTCAAGACGGTGAATTCCGGTGCTTCTCTTCGCGAAAATGCTGCGTTGAATACCGCTCTTTGTACTGACCTCAAAACTACTGCTATATGAAAAAGTTATGTTTGTTTGTAATGCTCTTGTGCTCCAGCCTGTTTGGGCACTCAGAGCAACTTGTCGTGGGACTCTCAGGCAATGCCTATGTGACATGCCGACAGGATGGTGCCGAGATAACGGAGCAGGGGATTGAACATTGGACCAACCCTGAAACTGTCATAAGCGTTTATTTTTATCTGCAACAGCCTACGGCGGCCGATGTGTCGCTGCGTGCCAAAGGTAACTCCGAGATCAAGGTAGGCTATGGCAATGAGAGTTTCAAGGTGCGTCTGCAATCAGATGATTTTGTGGAAGTTCCGGTAGGGAAGATAAATATACCTCAAGCCGGCTACGTCAGGATAGACTTGCAGGGAATTTCCAAGAGTGGTGAAAGTTTTGGAGTGGTTAAGGATTTGCTGATAGACAACGTCACTTGCAAGAGTAACTACGTCAGGGACTTTTCTGATTATTGGGGCCGGCGCGGTCCATCGGTGCATCTCGCCTATCCTCTGCCGGAAGGGGATACCGAATGGTTCTACAATGAAATCATGGTTCCGGAAGATGGTGAGGTGATGCACAGCTATTACATGGCGGCCGGCTTTGGAGAGGGGTACTTCGGTATGCAATATAATTCACCGACTGAGCGCCGAATTCTTTTCTCGGTATGGAGTCCGTTTGATACAGAGGATCCCAAGTTGATTCCTGACGACCAAAAGATAAGATTGCTGCGCCAAGGTAAAGGCGTGCATATAGGGGAGTTTGGCAATGAAGGCTCGGGTGGACAAAGCTATCTGAAGTATCCTTGGAAATCAGGTGAAACCTACAAATTTCTGATGCAGGTTACACCGGATGGAAAAGGAAATACAGCCTACACAGCATATTTTTATGCAACGGATGATAAGGAATGGAGACTGATCGCGAGTTTCATGCGCCCTCAGACCGATACGTGGTATAAACATCCCCATAGCTTCCTTGAAAATTTCAATCCAGAACAGGGGTATCTATCGCGTAAGGTTGTATTCGGAAATCAATGGGTACGCAGCAAAGAAGGCAAATGGACTCGGCTCAATGAGGCGAAATTCACCCATGATGCCACAGCAAAGGCACAGGTGCGCCTCGATTATCAAGGAGGTAAAGCCGATGGCAACTGCTTCTATCTGAAAATGGGAGGCTTCTTCAACGAGTCGGTGCCTATGGGGACAAAATTTTATTGTGAACCTACCGGTAAAGAACCTGAAATTGATTTTGAAGCACTGAAACGGCTGTAGATCAATCGGTGATTTCTGATTTAGGAAATCGTATAAAAATGTCGGATTCCGTCGGATATGTTTCGGCGTAATCCGACATTTATAATGCTCGGTGAACGTCGCTTTGCAGCAATCTCCCTCATTGAAATGGATGGTAAACGAAAAAAAAGAGCGGGCAACGCCGCTCTTTCCAATTTGTTTGAGCGCGCGAAAGTATGCCTAAATCTAATTAGATCCAGTTGTTATTATGGAAGGAGTGAGAGGAGGAGGGCGGCGAGGCGGTTTTTCAGTCGGGCGCGGCTATTGCGCAGCGTGAGCGGTGCCGTGGAGCTGATCATATCGCGGCAGCGGCGGCGGGTTGCTGTGTCGTGGTCGTGGTGCCTGTACATGTTGAGCAGGCAGTTGCATGCGGCACTGAAAGCGCGGTCCTTAGCGGCACGTGTCAATTCCCGATCTGCTGCGATTTCGGGGATAGCGCTTATGCGTGACACGACTTCGAGCATGTCTTTGCGTCGGTTGCTCCACACCGAAAGTGTACTGTGTGGATTATGCCGGTAAAGGTAGACGTTGGCCGTGGTCAGCGCGATTGTCGATGCCCGGAGGAACAGCCGCGGCATTATGTCGAGGTCTTCGTATATGTGTCCTTCCCAAAGGCGCAGACCGTCGAACATGCGCCGGGAGAATATCTTGCCCCACAGTGAGGAGTTCAGCCTTGGGTCGGTCTGATACAGAAGTTTCCCGATTGCGGTGTAGGAGTCTACTGCCGAGACTTCGGGCGATCGGGTGGCAGATGCATCTTTTTCACGACGAACGAAGGTGCCGCAGGTTATTGGAGCGCTGAGGGCGGTCGCAACATGCAGGAGGTGGGAAATTGCACCGGGGAGCAGGCGGTCGTCGGCATCGACAAACATGAGATAGTCGCCGGTGGCGAAGTCGATGCCACGGTTGCGGGCCGTCGACTGTCCGCGGTTTTGT
>JAIDKP010000280.1 GCA_029051445.1 Muribaculaceae bacterium
CAATTCCGACAAAATCACACCGGCAATGCTCATGGCAGAGATGCGCCTCAACATACCAGCGATATTCGTGTCAGGCGGCCCGATGGAAGCAGGAAAAATTGGAGACAGAGCGCTTGATCTCATCGATGTTATGGTCGATGCTGCCGATCCCACCGTCACCGACGATGCGGTCGAGCTGCTCGAGAAAAAAGGATGCCCCACATGCGGCTCATGTTCAGGCATGTTCACAGCCAACTCCATGAACTCGCTCAACGAGGCGATAGGCCTTGCACTACCCGGCAACGGAACCGTGGTAGCGACCCATGTCAACCGCACTGGGCTGTTGCGCAAAGCCGCGCGACAGATTGTCGAGAACACCTACGCCTACTACCGCGACGGCGACACTTCGGTGCTTCCGCGCTCAATAGCCACACGCGAGGCCATGCTAAACGCCATGACACTCGACATTGCCATGGGCGGGTCGACCAACACCGTACTGCACCTTCTGGCCATAGCCAACGAAGCAGGAGCCGACTTTACAATTGATGACATTGACACACTCTCGCGCCGCACCCCCGTGCTCTGCAAAGTAGCACCCAACTCATCATACCACATGCAGGACGTCAACCGCGCCGGAGGCATACTCTCAATCATGTCGTGTCTGCGCAAAGGCGGTCTCATCGACACTACCGTCAACCGGGTCGACCGACTCACGCTCGGCGAAGCTATCGACCGATGGGCAATCGATGGGAAAGACTTTTCCGACGAGGCCGACGAGCTATGGAAAAGTGCTCCGGCCGAAAAGCCGTCAATCGAGATGGGGTCACAGATGTCATTCTACTCATCGCTCGACACAGACCGTTCCGCCGGCTGCATACGCGACATTGACCACGCCTATGTCAACGACGGCGGACTCGCCGTGCTCCACGGCAACATCGCCAGAAACGGATGCGTGGTCAAGACCGCCGGAGTCGACGAGTCACTTTTCCACTTCGAGGGGCCGGCAAAAGTATTTGAGTCACAGGATGAAGCCGTCGAGGCTATTCTCGGCGACCGCATAAAAGCCGGCGATGTAGTGGTCATAATCCACGAAGGTCCCAAAGGTGGCCCCGGTATGCAGGAAATGCTGTATCCCACAAGCTATATCAAATCCAAGCACCTCGGCAAAGCCTGCGCGCTCATAACCGACGGACGTTTCTCCGGAGGAACATCCGGACTGTCTATCGGCCATATCTCCCCCGAAGCAGCCGCAGGTGGCGAGGTAGGATTGCTCCGCGACGGCGACATAATCACAATCGATATCCCGTCACGCACGATATCGGTAAATGTCAGCGACAGCATGCTCGACGCGCGCCGCGCCGAAGAAGAAGCACGCGGCAAAGACGCCTACACACCGCTACGGCGCAAGAGGCAGATCAGCAAAGCCCTCAGAGCATATGCAGCCTTGGTCACTTCGGCCGACAAAGGTGGCGTGAGAGGCGATATTTGAACACAATACAACCCATCTATCGTATGGCAAAAAAAATAATTACCGGCAGTCAGGCATTACTCAGAAGTCTGGTATGCGAAAATGTCGATCTTGTGTTCGGATACCCCGGTGGATCGATCATGCCGGTCTACGACGATCTCTACGACTACCGGGGCAAGATCAACCACATACTCACCCGCCACGAGCAGGGCGCGATACATGCTGCCCAGGGATATGCGAGAGCCACCGGACGACCGGGAGTGGTCATAGCCACATCAGGGCCGGGTGCCACCAACCTCATCACCGGCATTGCCGATGCCAAGATGGACTCCACTCCCCTTGTAGTCATCACCGGACAGGTCACGACTGCCAATCTCGGCTCCGACACTTTTCAGGAGACCGATATGATCGACATCACCAACCCGATATCGAAATGGGCCATACAGGTGCGATCGGCCGAGGAGATTCCATGGGCAGTGGCACGCGCATTCCACATCGCCTCGACAGGTCGTCCGGGGCCGGTAATCATCGACATTCCCAAAGACGCGCAGACGGGCACCATGCATTGGCATGAATATGAGAAATGCGATTTCATAAGGTCATATGAGCCCGTTCCCGATCTCGATGACGACAAAATACAGCTTGCATGCGAGATACTCGACACTGCCGAGCAGCCTCTCATGATTATCGGACAAGGAGTGATTCTCTCCCACGCCGAACAGGAAGTGCTTGAGTTGATCGAAAAAGCCGATATGCCTGTGGCCTAGACACTTCTCGGCCTGTCGTAAGTGCCTTCGGCACAA
>JAIDKP010000281.1 GCA_029051445.1 Muribaculaceae bacterium
TTGAAGGTACACCGCGACTGCTCGGCACAATGTCGGAAAACGCGTCGGCAAAAGCTTACAAATATCTCGGAGAGCTTCTTGTAGATGTAAAGCTCAGTACCCTTATGAAAAGCTATGAAAACGACATTGTCACTCTTTCCGATGACTCGACACTTGATGCCGGACTTGTCATATGGACGGCCGGAGTCACAGGCACACCGTTTCCCATCGTCACGGCCGACGGAACCGAAACAGCACGTGGAAGAGGCAACCGCCTGATCGTAGACAGCACTCACGCTGTCGAGGGGCTGAAAGACATCTATGCCATAGGCGACATTGCTCTCATGACCTCCGACAAGACATTCCCGTCAGGACACCCGCAGCTTGCACAGGTTGCAATCCAGTCGGCCCGCAACCTCGCGCAGAATCTCAACAAAGGCACAGCCATACCATTTGCCTATAACGACAAAGGCACCATGGCGACCATCGGACGCAACAGAGCTGTTGTCGATCTTAAACATCTGAAATTCGACGGATTCTTCGCATGGCTGACATGGATGTTCATCCACCTTATTACCCTTCTCGGCATACGCAACAAAGTAACTGTGCTCGTCAACTGGCTATGGGCATACTTCTCATACAGCACATCGCTGCGTCTGATTATGCACCCCAATAAATTTCCGCTGCGATCGCGATGGGGTGAAAAATAAAAGGCCTTTTACGCCGATTATATTTCCATGTTCACTACCGGAGTGGTATCTTTGTATAAGTTTACGATCTATTAATTAACGTCGGATGCAGTGAGTACGATAAAGTGTATGAGGACACTGGCAGTGGCGGCTATATCTCTTGCAGTCGCCGCATGTGCCAGTATCGGACGCCCGCAAGGCGGTCCGAAAGACGAGACTCCACCTGAATACGTAAGGAGTACTCCGGCACCGGGAACAACAAACTTCGACCGGCAGCAGATCGACATAGTTTTCAATGAGAACGTAAAAGTCGAGGAAGTTGTAAACAAAGTAGTGGTCTCGCCGGCACAACAGAACCAGCCGGCGATAATAGCCAACGGCAAACATGTATATGTCACATTAAAGGACACTCTCATCCCTGATGCCACATATACAATCGACTTCTCCGATGCTATACGCGACCTCAACGAAGGCAACATCCTCGACGGATTTGCCCTTGATTTCGCAACCGGCGACTCGATTGACTCTTTGCGCATTTCAGGCATGGTCTTTGACGCGGCCACACTTGAGCCGGCACAAGGCATGATCGTAGGCGCATACCGCAACGTAGCCGACAGTGCCATAACGACATTGCGTTTCGAGCGCATCACAAAGACAAACCAGCTCGGACAATTCACCCTCCGCAACCTGAAAAAAGAACCGTACCGCATTTTCGCTCTGAATGATCTGAACCGAGACTATCATTGGGATAGATCGGAGGATGTGGCATTCTATAACGCCCCGGTCATTCCATGGACAGAAACGATTGAAGTGACAGACACATTTGTGGCGGCCGACGGCACGGACTCAATCGTCACCCGTCAGGGAATCAGCTACTTTCCAAACGACATACTGCTCACATGGTTCAACGAAAACTATCAGCCGCAATATCTGCGCAATTACTCACGTCCGGAACCAAATAAAATCAACATCGAGTTTGCGGCTCCGTCCGACACATTCCCGATTCTGACTGTAATCAACGGTGACAATGCCGGACGCCGCATAGGCGATCTGTCAAGACTGGAATATACCGCCAATCGCGACACACTGTGCTATTGGATTGAAGATTCGGCTATTATACGTCAGGACTCACTCATTATCGAGACACAGTATATGCGCACCGACAGCACCGAAAACCTGTCATGGAACACCGATACACTGCGCTTTATATATAAACTTACACAAGCACAGAAACGTGAGATCGAAAAAGCTGAGAAAACCAAGGCAAACAAGGAGAAACGTCGCCTCGAACTCATCGAGAAGGTACTGAAAACAGGCGACAGCATTGCTCCTGCCGACACGATGCCAGAAGTCGAGCCTACCAG
>JAIDKP010000282.1 GCA_029051445.1 Muribaculaceae bacterium
GAACTGCTCAGGTTCACAGGGCGTGCAGGATATTTCTTCCGCGAGCGGGAATCGTCAGATGCCACACGCGACCGCTACCGCGATTTCAGCGGAGGGCTCAGAGGATCCTACTCCTTTTCAGACAATAGCGACTTAGAACTGTCTTACAGTTTCGACCAATACGACAAAAGCGACTATGTCCTGTCAAGCGACAAGGATATAAGAAAATACAGCAATGTGCAGCACTGCGTGCGGGCAGCGTTCAACCACACCTTCAACGGCGGATTCATCCTTACTGCCGGAGGCGACGTGATGCGCGACTATCTTCTAAGTTACCAGTTCAGCCAAAACGGAAACAAAAAACAGGTGACAGCCGACGGATTCGCACAACTCGACATGAACTTCATTCCGCACCTCAATATCATAGCAGGTGCAAGATACGACTACTTCTCGATGTCGCGCATGAAACACGCTTCGTCAAAACTCAGTTTCATGTACAATCTCGACCGCTGGAACCTCAGAGGATCATACTCAGGAGGCTTCAGAGCCCCTACGCTCAAAGAAATGTACATGGATTTCGACATGGCGTCAATATTCATGATCTACGGCAATCCATCTCTCAAAGCCGAGACAAGCAACAATTTCCAGATCTCCGGCGAATATACCCGCGGACTTCTAAACCTAAATATCGGAGGCTTTTTCAATCTTGTGGACAACCGCATATCCACAGCATGGAATCAGGATCTCCGCGGCATGATATACACCAACATACCGCGCATGAGCATCTCAGGTATCGATGCCAGCCTGTCGTGGCGCTCAAGCATAGGACTCGGCACACGACTATCCTACGTCTACACCCGCGAGCACATCAGCAAAGGTCATCCGGTCGTAACCTCTACCAGACCACACACCGCCACCGCGCGCATAGACTATGGCAAAAGCTGGCCCGGATACAGACTCAACGTGGCTCTAAACGCCAGATTCATGTCGCGCGTGACAGCCGATGAATACACGTCGTACACCGATTACACCTCGACACAGAGCATCACATATCCATCCTACATGATATGCCGGCTCAATGTCACACAAGAGGTCTGGCACGGAGTAAACGTAATTCTGACTGTCGACAACCTTTTCAACTATATTCCCCGATATTACTACAACAACTCCCCTGCAACAGACGGCATCGCTTTTTCGGCCGGATTTTCACTCAATGTCGAAGAACTGTTCAGGAAATAAATCACCGGCACGGCCACCATATCATATTTTTTTGTAACTTAGATGACCGAATCATCTATTGTGACACATCTTTATATCTATAACAGCCATGCGGACACTAAAATCGCTTATCTTTGCCCTGACCGTCATGACATGCTTTGCCATGAGTGCCGAGGAGAAATTCGCCCTCACATGTCAGCCATATCTGCAAAATCTCACCGACTCAACCGTCACTGTCGTGTATGCGACAAACCGGCCGTCGGTAGCATGGGTGGAAATTGCTCCCGATGACCGCAGCCATTTCTATGCCAAAGAGCGCCCAAAGTTTTTCGACTCGGAATTCGGGCATAAAAACACCGGAGAGATCCATCGCGTGACGGTGCGCGGCCTACGCCCCGACACCAAATACCGCTATCGCATTTATGCCCGTGAAGTCTTTGACAACGGCGAGCGCAAAGTGCGCTACGGCGATGTAGTCGCATCTGTGGTCTACGGCAAAGAGCCTTATGAATTCAAAACCACCGGCGCAACAAAGGATAAAATACATTTTGCCGTATTCAACGACATACATGAAGACACCGAAAGATATGTGGATCTATTTCATCAGATCGACTCCTCAACAATCGATTTCATGGTGCTCAACGGCGACATGACAAACAACATGGACCGTATGTCGCAGCTCTACGACGGTTATCTCAACAAGACATCGGAACTTTTTGCCCGTTCGATTCCATTCTACATGGTGCGTGGTAACCACGAGACACGTGGACGCCTGCAAAACAACTTCATCGAGCAGTTCCCAAATTCCAATGGTCAACCTTACTACACATTCAGCGTTGGTCCCGTGTTTTTTGTAGCACTTGACGGTGGCGAAGACAAGCCCGACAGCGAGATCG
>JAIDKP010000283.1 GCA_029051445.1 Muribaculaceae bacterium
ATGCAGGAGGTGGGAAATTGCACCGGGGAGCAGGCGGTCGTCGGTATCGACAAACATGAGATAGTCGCCGGTGGCGAAGTCGATGCCACGGTTGCGGGCCGTCGACTGTCCGCGGTTTTGTTGAGAGATGACTTTTATTGTGCCGGGATATGTTTTCTGATATTCTGAAATGATCCCGGGTGTCGCATCGGTGCTCCCGTCGTCTACAATGATTGTCTCCAGCCTGAAGTCGCCCGATTGTGAAATCACCGATCTGATGCAGTCGGGAAGCCGGGCTGCGTTGTTGAACGTGGGTATGATGACGGAGACAGTGGTCATGTGGTTCAGAGTCTGACGGGTACTGCCGGTGCCGACTCGCGGTTGACGCGGTCGAGCGATGTGACGGTGAACCATGTGCCGGGAGGGCAGTCGTCGGGGATGTCCCATGAGTCGCCGTCGCGCACGATTGCCTCGATGTGCTCAGGATCGTCGATTGTCGCGCGGTCGGAGTCGAGCCTGTAGACGACATATGCCACAGCGTCGGAGAGTGATTCGGCTTTTTCTCTTGCCGGAGCGTGCCATCGAAGTCTGCCTCCTGCAACATGTAGCATGTCAGGTGCCTGGGGGAGTGGCATGTCTTGTGCGAGCCACGGATAGTCGGGGGGCAGAGCGGGCATGATGTTGAGATCGGCGAGCGATGTGTGGGCACCTTTGTAGTCGGATGTCAGTGCCGCGGCATACCACCAGCAGTTGCCTGCGATGCCGTCGAGCCGCCTTGTCATCTCGACCTTTTCGGCAAGTTCGTTGTAGTCCATGCATTTTTCAAGGTGTTGTCCGATAAATACATATCGGTCGTAGGCGTGGTCATTCCACCAGTCAGTGAGCTCTCGTGCCGGTGCCCGGTCGTGGGATAGCGGCCAGTAGAGTTGCGGTGCCTGATAATCGATCCACCCCTCGCGTGCCCACAGAAGCACATCGGCATAGAGATCGTCGTAGTTCTGGAGACCGTTGGTGGGGCTTCCGTCGGGGTGTGACGAGTTGTTGCGCCATATGCCGAAGGGGCTTATGCCGAAACGCACCCACGGTTTGCGTGATCGTATTGTCTCCGATACTTTGCTTATGAGTGAGTCGACATTGGCCCGGCGCCAGTCGGCGAGTCGGCGCCCTTTGCCGTATTTTGCATATGATGCGGCATCGTTGAATTTCAGCTTCCCGGCAGGATATGGATAGAAGTAGTCGTCGAAATGGATGGCATCGATGTCGTAGTTTGCCACTATGTCGTCGACAACACGGCAGATGTAGTCCTGATTTTCTTTAAGTGCCGGGTCAAAATAGAGGTTGCCGTTGTAGCGGATAGTGCGTTCTGGATGCTTGCGTGCGATGTGTGTGGCTGTAAGTGTCTGTTTGCGTGAGGTGGTTATGCGGTATGGGTTAAGCCATGCATGCAGTTCCATGCCGCGGGCATGACACTCGTCTACCATGAATTCAAGCGGATCCCATCCGGGATCTTTCTGTGCTGCCGAGAGCCATCTGCTCCACGGCTCGATTGATGATTTATAGAAGGCGTCGGCTTGCGGACGCACCTGAAATATGACGGCGTTTATGCCTGCCTGTGCCATTATGTCGAGCTGTTCGGCCAGCCATTGTTTGTTTTGCTGTGGAGTGCGGTGCGAGTAATGGTCCTGGAATACGGTTTGTATCCAGGCGGCTCTCATTTCTCGCTTTGGAGATGTGCCCGACATTGATGCGGTTGACAGAAGAAGCAGTATCGCGTAAAGCAGCAGGCGTTGCAACATCGTTTTTTTTGATTGTTGATAAAGTCAAAGCGGCGCAGATCTCTGCGCCGCTTGTTGATTGTGGGAATATTGTCGTCGGTGTTTGGGCACTGCGGCCGCCGATCAGTGCATCATGAGCTGCTGGACAACTTCCATAGGCGAGCAGCTTACAACGATGTTGTTGTCGGTAGCCACATATCGCAATGATGATTTCATACCATTGTAGGGGATGAATACCGACAGTGAGGAAATCTTCATGTCAGGATCTTCCTTGGTGTCGTATTTTGTAACGACTTTTGCAGTCATCTCATCGTTTGTTGCGATCGATATACCGTTGGCTTCGAGGGTGTACGGGATGTTTTCGAAGAGGTATGTCTTGGCGTTTGCCTCGATTCCGTCAAATGTAGTGAAGAATGAGTAGACGTTTGCGACCTTCTCCTTCTTTTCATTTTGAGTGAAGACGATTCCGTATTCCATCTTTTTGTTTTCTTCGGTTGTAGCTGTAACGGGATTCGTCATATAGGTTGTGCCTCCGAAAAGCGATACATTGCTCTTCATGTCGTTGTACTCGTAGTTGGCGGCATAGAGTTGCTGTCCGGACCATATCCACGATGAGCAGATTTTCACATTTTCTCCGTTGACATCCATCGACAGGTTCATCCAGTTGCCTGTCACCTGAAACAGGAAGTTGTCGACTGTGCCCGATGTGCCGGTTATAGGCATGAGTAACTGGCGTGCTTCCATTCCGGTTTCTGTGAATGTCACTTTGATCTCCGGAGTTTTGAATGTGAGAGTCTCGGACTTGAGGCGCAGGTTGGTTATTGTGAACGACATTGTCGAGCTCTCGTTGGTGCTCTTGAAGAAGACCTGGATCTGCGGTGGCTCGGGTGTTGTCACCTCGCCTCTTGAGTCAAGGCGCATCAGCAGGTCGTTGGATGTATATCCCACAGTGCTGGTCGAGGAGCCGTTGTTGTCTCCGAAGTTGCATGCGGTCATGGATACTGCGATAGCAAGAGCTGCGAGTATTGATTTAAAAGTAAATTTCATCTTTTCAGTTTTTCAGTATTGAGAACTTTCAAATTGAATTATTAGGGAAGTGCCGCAAATATCGACATTTTTTTCAGAAGAGATGTGGAGTTTGTAGGTAAAATTAGTTAATAATCTCTTATGGATGTGTAGATGAATTTGCGATTGGGGACAACGATCCGTATTATAGGATGTTGTGTTGTTTGTCGGATTGCTTTGCCCCGTTCTGTTCCGAACCGTTTTCCGCAGCTTCCGACGGGTGTATGACGTAGGTGTCGTAGTAGGATATTAGCAGGGTTGTGAGCGGAAGGGCGATGAGCATACCGAGTATGCCGAGCAGTGATCCCCATATCGACAGCGACAGGAGTATTATTGCCGGGTTCAGTCCCATCGCCTTTCCCATTATCTTCGGAGTCAGGATCACATCGGCTACAATCTGCACTACCGCATACACGGCAATGCATCCCCACCAGATTGTCCAGAAGTCGACAGTGGAGTCGATGGATACAACCACGCAAAGAAGTGTCACGGGTATTATTGACACAAACTGCAGGTAGGGCACCATGAAAAGCACTCCGATGAACAGTCCCATGATCACAGCGAGCGGAAGGCCTACTATTAGAAATCCGATGCTGTAGATTGCCGCCACTATCGCTGCTATGAGGGCTTGTCCGCGAAAATAATGGTTCATGCTGTCTTTGATGTCAGACGAGATTTTCTGTACCTGCGGGCGGTATTTCGGCGGTATGAGATCCCGGAATCTTCTCATCAGTCGCTCGTAGTCGAGAAGGATGAACGCTACATACAGAAATATTATCGCCCAGCTCAGGAATTTAAACACGATTCCCACGCCTCCCGACACAAGTTGTAGTGTGTAGTTGACGATTCCCTGAAGGTTCTGGTCGGTGAGCCATTGCGCGATCTGCTTGATGTCCAGATTTTCGTGTAATGCGTCATGGATTTCAGGCGGAAGAAAGGGTATGGCTTCGCCTGATGACTCGGAATATCGTTGCAGAAGTGAGGCCATTACATGCATCTCGTCGATGATCGACGGAATACAGAAATAGCATAGAATCAGGAAAAAGACAAGTGTCTCAAACAGGGTGACCAGAATCGGGACTACGCGGCTCCGCAGATGCAGAAGCTGTGTGTTGAAACGCACGAACGGCTCCATCATGTAGGCGATTAGGCATGCTACACCAAACGGCAGCAGAGCCGATCTCAGCCGGTATATCAGCCATATGGCGAAAACAAGACCTCCGATTGTCAGCAACAGTCTGACAACGCGGTCTAATGTGAATGGTTGCCTTGATATGACGGGCATATTAGATTGTAGTGTTTAATTGTGGCCATTTACGCCATAAAAATACAAAAATAATGGTTAGCTTTGCGGTCGAAAGGATGTAAATCAATAAATATCACAATATGACTAAGCAATTGCAATTGTACCTCAATGACAAGGCATGGGCACGCTGGACGGCTCTGGCGCTTATAGCGTCGATGATGTTTTTTGCCTACATGTTTGTCGACGCGCTGGCTCCGATCAAGAGTCTGCTTGAACCACAGTTTGGATGGAACTCGGCTTCCTATGGCACCTATCGTGCATCGGAATATATAATCAACGTATGCGGCTTCCTTATTGTTGCCGGTTTTATCCTTGACAAGATGGGAGTGCGCTTCACCGGCGTGCTCTCGGCCTCGCTCCTGTTTGTCGGAGCATGTATAAAGCTCTATGGCCTGAGCGGCATGTTTAAAGGTACGGGGCTCGAGCAGTGGCTCAACTCATGGTGGGTGGCCATGCCCGCAAGCGCCAAGATGGCCTCGCTCGGATTCATGATTTTCGGTGTCGGCTGCGAGATGGCCGGAACCACGGTATCAAAGGCTATCGCAAAGTGGTTTAAAGGCAAGGAGATGGCTTTGGCCATGGGCCTTGAGATGGCTCTGGCTCGTATAGGCGTTTTTGCTGTATTCTCGATCTCTCCGTGGATTGCCGAGAGTTTCGGATCGGTAGTAATACCTGTCGCATTCTGTACGGTGCTACTTCTGATAGGCCTGATCAACTATTGTGTGTTCTGTGTGATGGACACTAAGCTCGACCGCCAGCTTGGCGGCGAAGGCGGTGAAGATGCAAGCGAGGAGGAGTTCAAGCTTGCCGATGTCACAAAGATCTTCTCAAGCAAGGTTTTCTGGATTGTGGCTCTGCTGTGTGTGCTCTACTATTCGGCGATTTTCCCCTTCCAGGC
>JAIDKP010000284.1 GCA_029051445.1 Muribaculaceae bacterium
ACAGTGCAAGTATATTCTTTGATTGCGGGGTCACGGCGTGAGATTGTACAGATAGTCCCGACAAGAGAGCCAGGCACCCGATACCAGTCTTTAGCAGAAATGATGACATGTTTTTTACCCTGTGAGATTATTGGAGATTTGAGGATATCAATTCAAAACAAGCGTGCCGCGCACGCAGACGCTCATTTTGCAAAGATACAAAAAAATCCTTTGTCACAGATTTATCCGGAGCCTAAAAAATAGTATCAGTGCCTAATACACTATTGATGAAGATATGTGCGGTTATCGTTGAGGGAGTGGTTTTCGAACTTTTTTCATCATGCTGCCGTTTATGTGATATTACAGACTTTAAAATAGAACTAATTTATCTGCTAATTACTATGAACACAGCTCCTCTTCAGGGAATTAAGGTTGTGGACTTCACTGAAGTCCAGTCAGGCCCTTCTTGCACACAGATGCTTGCATGGCTTGGTGCAGAGGTTGTTAAGATCGAACGTCCGGGTGTCGGCGATGCGACACGTAAGGAACTCCAGTTTGATCCCGACGAGCCGAGTTATTATTTTCTTCAGTTAAACAGCGACAAGAAGTCGCTTAGTCTTAACGCGAAGACCCCCGATGGTAAGGCTATTCTGACGAAGCTTATACAGCAGTGCGATATTTTTGTCGAGAATCTTCATCCCGGAGCTATGGACAAGCTGGGATTTGGATGGGATGCGGTCCACAAGCTCAATCCTAAGTGTATATACGGTACTATCAAGGGCTTTCCTGTATCCTCCAAATACAAGGATCTGAAGGCTTATGAGCCTATAGCACAGGTTACGGCCGCCGCTGCATCGACGACCGGATGGTTCTCGGGCGACGACAATGTGCCCACACAGTCGGGGGCGGCTCTCGGAGACTCAAATACAGGAATGCATCTCCTTATCGGGCTTCTTGCAGCCTTGCAGCAGCGCAATAAGACAGGTGAGGGATGTTATGTATATCAGTCTATGCACAATGCATGTTTGAATCTGTGCCGCATCAAGACCCGCGACCAGCTCACACTCGACCGTATCGGTTACCTTACACAGTTCCCGCAGTATCCCGACGGAAAATTCGGCGACTGTGTGCCTCGTTCAGGAAATACCGAAGGAAGTGGTGTGCTCGGATGGACCTATAAGTGCAAGCCGGCCGGTGGGCTCGACTCGGAAATCGATGCAAACAATTATGTCTACGTCATACTCC
>JAIDKP010000285.1 GCA_029051445.1 Muribaculaceae bacterium
AGCAGTTGAAAGAGGGTACGCCGCTTATGCGGCTGGAGCTCCAGAGCACAGAGGCGGAACTCGGCAAGATGCGCGACGAGGGCGAGAAGCGGCGTCTGGCTCTGGAGAAGCTTCGACTGAGCAATGAGACTTCGCTGGCCAATCTTGAGATGCAGATCAAAGTAAAAGAGATGGAGGTGTCACGACTGAAGGTTGAGCTTCAGAATGAGCGTTATCTCGACAGCCTCGGCAGTGGCACAGGCGACAGGGTGCATCAGGTGGAGTTGTCGTATAATACAGGGAGCCTGCAGCTGGAGCAACTGCGTCAGCAGCTTGCCAATGAGCGTCGTGTGAAGGATGCCGAGATTCAGGGGATGAAACTTGACCTGAGCATCTACGCCAAAGATCTTGAGGAGATGTCACGCAAGATGCAGGATGCGCAAGTAACTATGCCACACGACGGCACGCTGACATATGTCAACAATAATATCGGACAGCAGATCAGTATGGGCGAGCATATCGCCACGATCGCCGACTTGAGCCACTTCAGTGTCAACGGTGATATCGCCGACTCATATGCCGACCGTGTGGTTGTGGGCAACCGCGCGACTGTGAAGATCGGAAAGACGACAATCGACGGCACAATCAACACAGTGAGTCCGATGTCGAAGAGTGGAGTCATGGCATTTACTGTAAAACTTGACGATGACCAGAATCCAAGCCTGCGTCCGGGAGTCAGAACAGAGGTTTATGTCAAGGGTAATATTCTCGACGATGTAGTGAGGATACCCAACGGCAGCTACTATACGGGGCCGGCGGTTTATGAGATGTTTGTGGTCGAGGGTGACGAGCTTGTGAAACGCAAGGTGACACTTGGCGGCTCCAACTGGGAATATGTCGAAGTGGTGTCGGGGCTGCAGCCCGGCGAGGAAGTCGTGACATCGGACATGAAGGATTATGCAAACAACAAGACTCTGAAACTTAAATAAATCTGAAAAATAATTACGTAACCAATTAATAAAAAGATCATGGCACTTATCAATATCGAGAACATCAGCAAGGTATACCGCACCGAGACAGTCGAGACTCTGGCACTCGACAACGTAAGTCTGACTGTAGACAAGGGAGAATTTGTATCAGTCATGGGACCTTCGGGATGCGGAAAGTCGA
>JAIDKP010000286.1 GCA_029051445.1 Muribaculaceae bacterium
ATCCCGACGCATTTGCTGCCGACAGATTCGCGACAGCCACCGAGATGCTCAACCTCATGGAAGAGAAAATGCCATATCGTCTCTCACCCTACGCCATTCAGGTCGGACAACAGATCGGCGACCTCTACACAAGGCTTGGAGAGCAGGCAAAAGATCAGGCGCTCATCGACAAGGGACTTGGCATAATCCACGACGAGATACTGCGTTGGGCGGCCTACGAGCCATACTTCCGCGACCTGCGGAGGCGTGGGCTATACAACAATCTCAGCCGAGGAGACCGCTATGCTACTACCTACACCGTATCGCTTATCAACACATACTACGATGCAGGAGGCGACATCAACACTCTTGGAGAGAGCCTCGATAGTCTCGGCATTGACATTAGCGGAGTGCTTGAAAGCCTGAACAACACCGATCAGGAAGGCACAGGGGCGGCAGAATAAATATGCATCTTGTCGAACACCCGCCACTGATCTACCGATGGTTATTTGGAAACGCCCTGTGGCGCATGCCACGGGGCGACCGTAAATGCGTTTACCTCACATTCGACGACGGGCCAATTCCCGACGTGACACCGTGGGTACTTGAGATACTGCGCCGGTACAATGTCCGTGCGACATTCTTCATGGTTGGAGAAAACATCATGCGCAATCCCCACCTGCTTCAACTGGTCAGAGAGGCAGGACATGCCATAGGCAATCATTCACTGTCACACATGCAGGGAATGAAAAACGACACTGCGACATTTTTGAACGACATCGACCGGGGAGCGCAATTGACTGGAAGCAATCTCTTCCGCCCGCCACACGGACTCATGAAGCCATCGCAGATTAGAGAAGTCAGAAAACGTTGCAGATTGGTTATGTACGATATAGTCACACGCGACTACAGCCCTAAGCTGTCGCCGACCGATGTCATACGCAACGTCACGCACTTTACACGCGACGGATCAATCATCGTATTCCACGACTCACTGAAAGCGTGGCCAAATCTGCGAGTGGCATTGCCCGAAGCCATAACATGGCTGAAGCAGCAAGGATATGAATTTGGAGTCATTCGATAAAAAAGAACTTGTCAGTAGAGCCGAACTGATCGGGGCCGTCGCATGTGGAATTGCGCCATGCGCGCCGATAGGCCAAGACGAGAGCGAACGACTTTACGAGTGGATTGATTCAGGCTGCAACGCATCAATGGACTACATGGCCAAATATACCGGACTGCGTGTCGATCCGCAGGGACTGTTGCCGGGTGCCAGATCAGTAATCTCATTCGCATTCCCCTATTATCACCCCGATACCCCGGGAGACTCCGATGCTATATTCGCCAGATACTCCCTTGGCGACGACTACCACGACGTACTACGCAAACGCCTGACCGTCATAGCAGAGTGGATTCAGAACGAGTTTAATGCCGAGACACGCGTCTGCGTCGATACCGCGCCAATACTTGAGCGATACTGGGCTGTACGTGCCGGGGTAGGTTTTCGGGGACTTAACGGACTCATCATCGTGCCGGGAGTCGGCAGTTGGGTATTGCTGGGAGAAATATTGACCACAGCACCACTGCCGCCCGATAGACCGGATACACGTTCATGCGGGTCATGCCGCCGGTGTGTTGAGTCATGCCCCGGACATGCCATACGCCCGGATGCCACCGTCGATGCACGGCGGTGCCGGTCCTACCTCACGATTGAGTGCCGGGACCCGGGGCTACCCGATGGCATAAACCTGGGCCGACGCATCTACGGCTGCGACATCTGCCAGGAAGTGTGTCCCTGGAATGCAGCACCGGCAACAACCGCAATAAAAGAATTTTTCCCACGCCCCGAGATCCTTGCGCTCACGCGCAGCGAAATCATCGACATGGATCAGGAGCGGTTTTCACTCATTTTCCGCAAAAGCGCCATAAAGCGCGCAAAACTCACGGGATTGCAACGCAATCTGAAATATATGAAATAGCCAGCTCGCGGCTACAGCCCCATACCTATACCGAACAACGCGAAGTCATACACACACGGATCCTCCGGCCTGTAAAGACGCAGTCGGCGGGTAAGCTGTTCGACAGCCTTCCGGTCTGTCGATTTCCGGTCAAGCAGACCAAGCTGACGTGATACATCCGAGACGTGCACATCCATCGGAATGAACAGTTGGGAAGGTTTGATAACCTTCCACACACCCATATCTACGATACCGTCATCCCTGACAAGCCACCGCAAAGCCATATTCACACGCTTCAGAGCTGTAGTGTCAAGATTCATAGGCAGACACCGGCTATCCGACTCACCGCCGTTAGCCTCTGCCAGTACCGCTCCGAGCTGCTTCACAAAAGTCCAGGCTGGCAGTTCGCTGTTTGCGGCACCACATGCGGCCGCAAGTCCCTCTACTGTTCCGTAGCGTTTGAAAACAAGCTGCAGCCCCCTCAGATAATACTTCAGATTCCTGCCGAAAAAAGTCCTGTGAATATTCATCTCGTCCGGAATTGCCGACCAGGCGCCCTCCATGATAAACGCATAAGGATCATCCGCCATCAGACTCATCAGTCTGTCACAGTTGCGGCATATCATACGCCGGTTGCCCCACGCTATGGTAGCCGAGAGAAGCGACGCGGCCTCTATATCCTCCTGCCGTTCGAAACGACGTGGAAACTGCACCGGATCATCATCGATAAAAATTGGCGAGTTTATTCGTTCCGCCTCCGCATCAAGCAAATTCCTAAGATCCTGATCTCGCATCATATCTTCACTTGTGTATCATCCAGGGATGAAATAGATTTTTCAGAGCTATACGCGTCTCCCTCACAATATTCGACATAGGAGTTATGATCGGAGTGAACGTATCGTCATGTTCCGGAGCGATAACCTTCAGCCCCTTGTGACAGCACACGATTTCGGCATCCTCAGTAAGCCTTCTGGGTTCACCGTCTATGTGAGCCTGTATTGCCCCTGCCTTGTTGCACTTGATGCTCACCGAGGGGACGCGCATCGTTTCTATAAGTATATTTTTATTTATAAGACCGGTAAAAAGATCAAAACCTACCAGAGCCTGAGCGATCGGGTTTCCTGCATGAACGATTGTCACATCCACATATCCGTCATCAATCCGCGCCTCGGGAGCGATATAGGCATTGTTGCCATACTGCGACGTATTGCACACCGCCACGAGAAACGCCTTTTCGGTAAGCACCTTTTCTCCTGTGTTTATAGTATATTCAGCAGGATCAAATTTCAGGAACTCGATAAGAGCACTTTTCAGATACGTTGCAAGGCCCCGCCCCGGCTGCTTCGAGAAGGCATGAGTCACAGCTGCGTCAAACCCCACTCCGAACGTGCAGAAAAAAGCCTCTCCGTTCATCGTGCAGTAGTCTATCTGCCTGACATGACCGCTGGTAATGACATCAAGAGCGCCATCTGTATCAACCGGAATCCCGAGATGACGTGCAAGACCGTTCCCGCTTCCCATCGGTATTATACCGAGAGCGACATCGCTGTTGCATAAAGCCTTGGCAGTTTCATTCACCGTCCCGTCGCCACCGATGGCAATAACCATACCGGCACCGCGGGCGACAGCCGAACGGGCCAGACACGTAGCATCACCGGGGCCGCTCGTATACAGCACCTCGACTGCATGACCGAGCGATCGAAGACGGGAGGCCGCCTCATTGGCCGACAATTCCTTCGACGACGTGCCGGAAGCCGGATTCACCACTATAGCTATCCGGCCTCCTCCGATGATACTGGTTTTGCTCGTTGACTCTTCCATTTTATGCAAAATTACACAAAATTTAAGAAAACAACCACCCTTCGATGTTATAGTAATAGAACCCTTTTAATTAACTTTGTATTTGAACATTCCTAACAAACACCAATTGGAAGTGCGCAGAATCTACACATTCATAGCCGTTTTGGCCATTGCCGTATCAGCGACAGCAAACACACGCAGCCCCAAGAACGAGGTTGCACGAAACCTCGACATTTTCAACGCTCTATATAAAGCGTTACAGACATCCTACGTCGACACGATCGATGCGACCGCGTCGATAAACACTGCCATATACTCGATGTTGGCCGACATTGACCCGTACACCGAATACTATCCCGAAGACGATCAGGAAGAATTCACCGTCATTTCAACAGGAGAGTACGGAGGAATAGGAAGCAACATCATGCAGAGGCTTAACCCCGACCGAAGGACACCCAAAGAACCGACAAGAGTCACAAATCCACGCAAAGGGACACCATCCGCTAAAGCCGGACTGCTCCCGGGCGATGTATTCCTGACAATCGACGGAGACACCGTCACCTCGCTTATGTCATCAAAAGTCAGCGAGAAACTTAAAGGACAGCCGGGAACAACCGTACATATCACTGTCAAACGCCCCTACGCACAAGACTCGATTCTCTCATTCGATGTCGTCAGAGAAAAAATCAGCATTAACCCGGTGCCATATTTCGGCATGATGCAGAACGGCACCACCGGATATATCAACCTCGAGACATTCAACGAAAAAAGTGCGCCCGCCGTGCGCGACGCGCTTGTAGAGCTGAAAAAGCAAGGTGCCAAAGAGTTGATTCTGGATCTGCGCGGAAACCCTGGAGGAATACTTGAGGGAGCTGTGCAGATTGCCGGATTTTTCCTCCCGAAAGGAACTGAGGTCGTTCGCACACGCGGACGCGGACTCGTCAACGAGAAAACCTACAAGACCACCGAGCGGCCGATCGACACCGAGATCCCGCTTGTTGTGCTCACCGACGCATCGACCGCGTCATCATCCGAGATCCTGTCCGGAGCACTTCAGGACCTCGACAGAGCGGTTGTGATCGGCGAAAGGTCTTTCGGAAAAGGACTCGTCCAGTCATCAAGACCGCTTCCCTACAACGGGCTCCTCAAAGTCACGATTGCAAGATACTACACTCCGAGCGGACGCTGCGTACAGGCAATAGACTATTCACACCGCAACCCCGACGGATCCGTAAGCCGAGTACCCGACTCGCTCACCAACGTCTTTCACACTGCAAAAGGGCGTGTTGTCAGGGACGGAGGCGGAATCACACCCGACATCACAATCAAGCGTCCTGAAATGTCACGCCTCGTCTTCAACATTGTCAACGGACTCTGGGATCTTGACTACGCCATCAAATACCATGCCGGGCATCCGACCGTACTTCCTCCCGATCAATTTGAGATTACCGACTCCATCTACGAAGACTTCAAGACATTCATCAACCCCGATGAATTCAAATACGACAGAGTTTGCGAGATGATCATCGACGAGCTTGAGAAAGCGGCCGAAGTCGAAGGATATCAGAACGAACAGGTAAAAGAAACCATCAAATCGCTCAGATCACAACTTCGACACGACCTGAGCCACGACCTCGACATCCATCGTGAAGAGATAGCCACATACCTCGCACGCGAGATCATGAACAACTATTACCACGACGAGGGACGCATACAACAGAGTCTGCGATTCGACAAAGACATCGAAAAGGCACTTGAGATTCTATCCGACCCGGCAGCCTACAAGGCGATCCTCACCCCGCCGCTCGACTGATCACATCAACCCTGAGATCACCACGACACTGCCATGAGACTCTCCGGAAATGCCGCATAGGCTCGTCATATTCCTTATAGCGATCCTGTCATTCACATGCCGGGCCGACAAGTGGGTGCACCATCTTCCGTTCGGAGGTGTCGACAATATTGCCGAAACCTCCGGACGCGTTTATTTTTCATCCCTCGGTGCCCTCTACGCCTACGACAAGAAAAATCGGGAGACAATAACTTTCTTCCCCAAAGACTACCTCAACGACATCAGAGTTTCAGGCATATACACTGTTCCATCCTCTGATATGTGCGCCGTGGCATATGCAAGCGGCAACATCGATATTATACGCGACAACTCGTCGATACTCAACCTGCCCGACATAAAGACATCACGACTCACCCCACGCACAATAAGCGACATAACCATAAGCCCCGATCTTAAAACGCTATATGTCACCACCGGATATGGGGTAGTCATCTTCGATCTTGTCAAAGGTGAGGTGCGGGAGCACACTCGCAGCCACGACACCCCCACAACCGTCACTCGGCAGCCAATAAACATCCCGCCGTCACTCGGCGCATCCTGCTTCTCTGCCGCAAAAGGCCTTTCCGAAGTGTGGATAGGAAACAGCAGTGGTATAAGCTGCTACGACCTGACATCCGACGTTCCGGTACTCACCGTAGGCCCCATACGTCCGGGCGAGATGAGCGTTTCCGACATAAACATGCTTCGTTTCAGCGACTCAGGCAATCTATATATTGGATCGCGGGGAAACTCCAACGTACACATCAACCGAAACACCGGAAACATCGGCCGCCTGTGTCGGCTTGAAGCCGATGGAACATTTCGCGACCTCACGCCCGGCCGTCTCACACACCTCTTTGAGAAGAAGCCATATCCCTCCGACAGCCTTTTCGACCTGACATTTGTGCGCGAAGACCCTGGCAATCCCGCGATACACTATGCCGGCTCACTGCTCGAAGGCTTCTATGCGCTCGACAACAAGGAAGAGATAAACCACTTCTATCTCGACAACACCCGGTTTCTCGACAACTGGGGAGTTCGCGTCATGGATCTCGCATTTGATCCACGTGGTGGCATGTGGGCATACTCCGAAGCACCCGACGATACACCCATGATCTTCTACCTCCCGCCCCTGGCGAGGGAAAACATCAGTACTGTCACAAGCCGGGACTGGACCCCCGTAGACTTTACCTCCGGTGTCATATCCGGCCGTGATTGCACCGCAGTCATGTCTGCGTCCGGACGCTACATCTACTCCATGGGATCAGCCGACATCTATATCTACGACACCGCCGGAACATCCACACTTGCCGATGACAGAGGGCACTGGGCGAGAACCTTCGTCGACGCATCGACTGCGGCATCACTGCCCGTCACCCGCATATGCTCGATTATGGAGGACACCGCCGACAACTCGCTGTGGATCGGAACCGACATCGGCGTACTCATAGCACCCCGCCCTTGGGAGGTCGCCGAAGGCACACTTCACGTCATACGCCCCAAAGTCGACCGCAACAACGGCACATCCCTCGCCGACTACCTTCTCGCAAACGAGCGCATATACAGCATTGCGGCCGATCCACTCGGCAACAAGTGGATAGCTACCGAAAACTCCGGTGCAGTGCATGTCTCACCCGACGGAAGCAGGATACTCGCCGTCTGCACCTCTGCAAATTCCCCGCTGCCCTCCGACCGTATAAATGCCGTCGCCTGCGCTGCCGACGGCACAGTCTACTTCGGCACCGGCTACGGACTGATTGAATACCAATCCGACTATCGGCCGGGAGAATCCGATTACTCCAACATTTCAATCTACCCTAATCCTGTACGTCCCGACTATCACGGCGACATAATCATCGACGGACTCGTTGCCAATTCAGTCATTAACATCATCGACAGCGCTGGAGCGCTCGTTGCACGGCTTCGTAGCGAAGGAGGACGCATCCGCTGGAACCCCGCCAACGCCTCACGCAGGCTTCCGTCAGGCATCTACTATGTCATAGCCGATTCGCCGGAATGCTCCGGTCGCACCATTGGAAAAATAGCCTTAGTCCGATAAGGATTTTGACGCAAAGATACATCACAGACGGCCGTTAATTTAGGTTAAATGGCCACTCGTTTTCCTCTGGGTTCTTAACTTTGTATTGGCTACCCGTAGTAGTGCGTGGCAATTCCCACCACATCTCTCTCCAAAGTACATACGGGGACCCTACCCTTCTTGAAGGGCTCTGCGATAGAAAATAAAAAATAAACATAAATGACTGATAACAAATGGAACTTTACTCCCCCTGGCTCCATAGACACGCAAGCTCTCAATAAGATGGCTCAGAAATGGCCCGAAGCCCCGGTTATCGCCAGGCTTCTGGCTCAGAGAGGCATAACATCCGAGGAAGAGGCCGATAAATTCTTTCGCCCCTCCCTTGCCGATCTGCACGACCCGTTTCTTATGCCCGGCATGGACAAAGCCGTAGCAAGGCTGAATCATGCCATGGGGAAAAAAGAAAAAATAATGGTCTACGGCGACTACGACGTCGATGGAACGACTGCTGTCGCACTTGTCTATAAATACCTGCGGGGGTTCTATTCCAACATCGAATACAGCATCCCCACACGCGAAGACCACGGATACGGCATCACACGCCGCGCCATAGACGAGTTCCGAGACAAAAACGTCGGACTCGTCATTATACTCGACTGCGGAATTAAAGCGATCGAGGAAGTCGCATATGCAAGATCGATAGGCATCGAATTCATCATATGCGACCACCACGTTTCCGACTCCGAGCTGCCGGAAGCAGCCGCGATACTGAATCCGAAACTTGAGGGAAACACCTACCCTTGCTCACACCTGTCTGGATGCGGAGTAGGGTTCAAATTCATGCAGGCGTTTTCAAGAAGCAACGGCATCGACGAGCGAGACCTTGAGGGAATGCTCGATCTGGTCGCGGTATCGATAGCTGCCGACATTGTGCCCATAGTCGACGAGAACCGCATCATGACCTACCATGGGCTGAGGAGACTCAACACAAATCCAAACACCGGATTGAGAGCGATAATGCGCATGGCGCAGATTCCCTCCTCACGGGAAATCACGATTTCAGATGTCATCTTCAAGATCGGGCCGCGCATAAACGCGTCAGGGCGGATGCAGCGGGGCATAGAAGCCGTAGACCTGCTTGTCTCGCGCGACTTCGGAGAAGCGATGCTGCGCGCCAAAGCAATCGACCAGTACAACAAAGACCGGAAAGAACTCGACAGGCGCATCACCGAAGAAGCCAACGCAATCATCGACCGGCACTCGGCAAGACTCGCCGACCGCAAGTCCATGGTTATCTACAACACCGACTGGCACAAAGGCATAGTAGGCATAGTGGCGTCAAGACTCACCGAACTGTACTACAAACCGGTTGTCGTACTGACACTCCACGACGGCCTCGCGACAGGATCTTCAAGATCAGTTCTGGTATTCGACGTATATAGCGCCGTCTAGAGCGCACGCGACCTGCTC
>JAIDKP010000287.1 GCA_029051445.1 Muribaculaceae bacterium
GCCTTGTCGGGCCTGGCGGCCGAACTCACTGCGCGGGGCGGATTGCAAACCGCGCGTACTCTCATCGTGCCGCGCGCCCCCTCGCGTGCCTCCACATATCGGAGAGCGGCATAATTCTCGCTCATTTTTGCTATTGAGGCGATCTGTCGCTCACGCAAAGCCTCGATCTCGTTCTTAAGGCTCATTTCATCTTGTTTTCTGAATTCATGCGGCAACGCGCCTGAAGCTCCCATGTGCGCAGACGGTCTTTATACAGATTGTTGGCGTTCATTTTCTCGCGGCTCGGAGCTGCGTCGCTGTTTCCCTCCCATCGGCGGCAGTTATACAGCACGTCATAGATGCGTCCGATCTGATATTCACGCGATATGCGCAGCCCTGCGGCATAGTCCTCGCCGTAGCTCGTGTTAGGTAGTCCGATTTCACGCAGCAACGGCGTGTAGAAACACCTTGGTGCGCCCAGTCCGTTGATGCGCAGAGCATTGTTGCGTCCGTTTTCGGGGGTCCACTCTCTATGGTCGATCACTCCGGGCGGAATCTCTTTTCCGTTGAAGTCGGTCAGGCGGTAGCTGCCTACGATCATCGGCACGTGCTGGCGCCGGAATTCGTCTACGATCTTTTGTATCACACCGTTGTCGCTGTAGACATCGTCGCTGTCGAGCTGGCAGGCATAGCGCCCGCACTTCCCATGTCTCACTCCCAGATTCCAGCAGCCGCCTATGCCGAGATCGTCACGGTCAGGTGTCAGGTGTATCAGATTGTCATGGGTCTTGGCAAGGTTTCCGATGATCTCCGAAGTGCCGTCGGTGCTGTGGTTGTCGATCACGATCACATTGTACGGGAAATCCGTTTTCTGTCCGAGAGCGCTTTCAAGAGCGTCGGCAATGGTTCTGCACCGGTTTCTCACAGGTATTATCACAGAAGCCTCGTAGTCAAAACGTCCTGCTTCGGTGTCGATTTCGCGGAATGTAGGTTTCAGCCATGCGCCGACAGCCTTGAGATGATCGGTACATGCCTGCTCCATCTCAATCTGCGATGTGCGGTTACGTGGGTCTACATAGGCAAATTGAGCCTCATGCTGGCTTGTGCCTGATGCTTGTTCCTCGATTGTATAGAGTGGCTCGTTTATATGGACGATCGCTCCCTTGCGGCTTAGTCTTAGTCTTAGGTCGTAGAATCCTGCCGCATTGTAGCAGCCTGTCATCTCGTCGGCAACTTCACGCATCAAATCGGTTCTGACAGCAATCAGCAATCCGAAGTCAAAATCGTCGCGCAATGCTCCCTGTTGCATGTCGATAAGCCGGCAGGCGGTTACTTTGCCTTCGGTATCGCGGTGGAGGTAGTCGGAGTAGACCATTGCCGCTCCCGTGTCATAGCCTATGGCAGCCATGCGTCTGAAGCAGTCGGCACCTGGAATGAGAGTGTCATTGCTCATCAGGAGAAATGTGAAATCTCCGCCATCGGAGTTTCTTGCTGCAGATTTCATTGCGGCGGTTGACTGCATAGGCTCTCCGGCCTCAAAATGCCTGATAGACAGGTCGGCATCTTTCAGCAGTTTGAGCATCGGTGAATCCCCGATGTCGCCACGGTATGGAATAAATAGGGTATTCATCGTTTCAAGGCTTTGAGTATCAGGTTCATCAACTGCTGACGCGCTCTGCTGTCCTGTATGGTCTCAAATGGAAATCCGAGTGTGACTGCACGGTAGTTGCTGCTGTTGTGGACTAATCCGGCGATATTGCCGGTCTCCGGATATGTGACAAGTGTTGTTGTCTTTGATCCTTCGGCCGGAGAGAGTGCTTCGACACTTTCCAGTGCGTAGAAATCAGGATTGATTTCTGTGGCGAATTTCATGTCGATTATCTCACCGGCAGGAAGAAGCTTGGTCGGCAGACTCTTGGCGTTGCCGGTTGTAATACGTCCGCCGCTGTATGTCACTCCGAGAACTTCGTTGGCAAACTTTTTACCGCTCTCGGCACTGACTGGTTCGGTCGATGGATTGTCCCACATGTCGCTGAGGATGTAACTGCCGGTGGCTATTATGCTTCCTCCCGCCGAA
>JAIDKP010000288.1 GCA_029051445.1 Muribaculaceae bacterium
GAGGTATAGAGTCGAGTCAAGACTTAAAAATGTCATCGAATCACATAATCCCTGCATATCCACCCGATAGAATCTTACTCTCGGATATGAGACAATATAGTTGGTCGTATCGGCCACGATATATGTCGTGTCATTTACTTTTATCTCATCAAGGAGCACTCTGAACGCTTTTATCGTGTCTCCGTGCAGATAAAGGGTATCGCCCGAGGAATATTCCATTGCCAATGCGTGCCCGGTGACAAAAGCACTGTCGCGCAACTGATCATAATAGCCGTAGTCGCCGCGCAGTATCGACTGCTTGGCGGAGTCTTCCAGCTCCATGTTTCCGAAAGCCTCTCCATATCCGCGCTCCCGGTCGTAGACAAGCGTGTCGCCCACAAGGGTCGTCCCCCTGTTCATTACAGCTTTTGACCTGTCGAAGAGTTCTCCAAATCCGCTTTCGGTGTTGTATCGTCCCTCAGTCGTAAATATGATCCCGTCTCCATTGACTATCTCGCTGAAGCATGTCAGTTCGGCCATGTGCGTGGCTGTGTTATACAACAGTGTATCAGTGATAATCTGCAATGTATCACCTGATCGGTCACGCGAATTAAGTCTGACATTCACATAAAAATTCGCTTCTTTGGTCGAAGGACTGTACTCACCTTCATGCGACACAAGCCTGTTGGCCGTATCAGTTAGAACTCCACCTGAACGGTAATAGCCGAGCTCGATCCCCAAGTCATAAAAGAATTCATCGGTCTCAAGCTTAACATCGCGGTTTATAAGCTCGACCTGTTTTCCGTCCCAGGAGTAAAGCGTGGCAAGCTCAAGACTATCGTTATAATAGAGAGAGTCGGCAAAGACAAAAAGAGTGTCTCCCTGCTCCATCCTGACATTTCCAAATGCCTTCAGTGAATTGTCGGGATAGAAATGCGCGCTGTCGCAATACATGAACATATCGGATTTGCGGAACTCCACCTCTCCGACAAGAATCTGATAATCATCTCCCTGTCGAGTATAGAGCTTCGATGCACGCTCAAGAAAGACTCGATCGCCCGCGTGCCTGTCGGCCGAGGGGATCTTGGGATCGACCGGAACGCCCGATGCACGAAGGAACATTTCCGCCACCCCCGCAATTGCCAAAATGACAAAAAGCAGTTTCCTCATGACCTCATTCAGGAACCGACAACAAGATCTTTATCTTTACTTTTTGATCCATCCGTCATGCCGGAAGGTACAATCGGCCCAGCCATCTTCTATCTTGATATATGTCTCACTTATTTTCTTGGCAAGCCACTTTTTCAGGATTTCTTCCCTCTGGGCATTCTCATACATGCCTTTGATGAGCTGATAGTCGTCGGAGAGATTTGCCTTGTGACCGTCGAGGCGTGATGTTAGCTTGATCATTGCAACCATCTCGCGGTTACGTTTGGGATCCATCATCACAATCGGCTCCGAGATATCACCCGGCTTCATAGCTCCCACTACTTTTGAGATCTCCTGAGGCAACTGCTGCATTTCCCACATGGTTGTGCCGCTGCCGTCTTCCGTATTCACCATTATGCCTTTGTTGGCACGAGTGTCTTTGTCCTGAGAAACATATGGCACGATTTCCTCAAATGTGAATTTACCGTCCATAATATCGGCTCTCACTGAATCAAGACGGTTGACCGACTTGGTGAGGTCCTCATCGCTCACATGCGGGCGCAGAAGTATATGTCGTGTGTTGACGCGGTCACCGCGCTGCTCAATGAGCTGTATGATATGATAGCCATATTGTGTCTCCACTATCTTTGACACTTTCTTGGGGTCTGACAGGTTGAATGCCACTGCCGCATACTCCGGTTCGAGGTGTCCGCGACCAAAAAAGCCAAGTTCTCCGCCACGTGCCTGAGAGCCCGGATCCTCGCTATATAGAATCGCAAGAGTTGAGAAATCGGTTTCTCCCTTGTTGATACGGTCGGTGTAGTCACGCAAGCGCGCTTTCACATTCTCGATCTCCTCACGTGGTATTGCCGGGTTCAGCGTCATGATCTGCACTTCCACTTTCAGCGGTACATACGGTATCGAATCCTCTGGCAATGAGTTGAAATATTTTCTGACATCAGACGGTGTCACCTTGACATCTCTGGTGAGGTTGCGCTGCACATCCTGTATACGGTACTGGTTACGCATCACCTCTGTCATCTGCTCGCGGAACTCAGGTATTGATTTTCTGAAATATTCCTCTACCTTTTCTTTGGTTCCGAGATTGGTGATAAAATAGTTGAGACGCTGCTCCACAGCGGCGGCCACCTGCGAGGGGGTCACCTCTACTGTGTCAATGTCGGCCTGATGCAGATACAACTTGTCGATCGCAAGATTTTCGGGGATGATGCAGTATGGATCTCCATTGAGCAAGGTATGCTCGTAGAGAGCCTGCTGATACGCTTCCTCAATCTCGCTTTTATAGATCGGCTGGTCGCCAACCATCCATGCCACTTCCTCGGCTATATTGTTCTGAGCCACAAGTGCCGGAGCGGCCATTGAAAGCACGGCGGCAAATGCAAGTCGTGAAATATTCATAATATTTATGAGCTTAACAGTCTGTCTTTAAATCAAAGGTCTCTCACTTTCACTGTGAAGTCGTGCATTCTGATCGCAGTTTCTGCGGCTTCGGCACCTTTGTCACCGCAGCATCCGCCACAGCGGTCAAGCGCCTGCTGCTCGTCGTTGACGGTCAGCACACCGAATATCACCGGGATATCGCAATCGCTGTTCAGCATTGCCACCCCTTGTGTGACGCTTTGGCAAACATAGTCGAAATGCGGTGTATCTCCCTTGATCACACATCCAAATACGATCACAGCGTCGAAGAGACCGGTCTCGATGATCTGCGAAGCCGCATAGGTGAGCTCCACCGCCCCCGGCACCTCAAACACAACGACATCTCTTTCCGGGAAATTCTGCTGCCTGAATACTTCCAGTGCGCTTGCTGTAAGCTTGTCGGTGATATGGCCGTTCCACATGGCTTTCACAATGGCAACCCGCATATTCTCGACTTTTGGCAGCGGTGCCTGAGGGTTATGTGTCGACATCTGTTATGTTATATTTTTTGATGTTGATTTTTCTGTTTGAACTCACATTTCAAGATAGTGCAACAGCTCCATCGCATTTCCGCGCGCTGCCTCCTCTTGCGGCATAACCGTCCCATCGTGCGATGTCACCATATAGCCGTAGCGCTCCAGCGATCGGCTCACGGCCTCTGCGTTACGGTGGTTCACCCGCAGATCCACCACAATATTGCCGGGCAATGCTGCGGTCTCCGACGTTACATTTAGATTGAGGAGATGCGCGTCACAGTCTTCAACAGCACGGGCGATAGATGAAGCACTGTAGTCAGAAGCCGCACACTCGACCGTCAGCGACGAGCAGTCGGACATATATGGGAACAGGCGTCCGAGATCCCGGATTCCTTTATCAGCCGAATGTTTCGCCATATTCCTTTCTGAGCGGGCAGTCAAATTCTTCTATTAATAATTTCGCCGTTTGGCTAATTGTCGTTAACTTTGTCTCTGGATGACATAGGCAAAGATAAGCATTTTTTTAAACATCCTCATGTTATTGCACGATCGCTGCCTAATGTTTCACATTAATTTGCATAAGGTTCAAAAAAAGAAGGCCTAACATTACCAATGACCCGACTAAGTGTCAATATCAACAAAATAGCGACCCTCCGCAATGCCAGAGGCGAGAACAACCCCGATGTCGTAGCTACAGCTCTTGACATTGAGGCATTTGGTGCACAGGGAATCACTGTGCATCCACGTCCCGACGAACGTCACATCAGACGCTCGGACGTGCTGGAACTTGCAACTGCCATTGCCACTGAATTCAACATAGAGGGTTACCCTACCGACGATTTTATCGAGCTTGTGACGAGAGTGACTCCGGCACAGGTAACCCTTGTCCCCGACGCTCCCGACACTATCACCTCCAACTCAGGGTGGGATGTCGAGGCCAACCGCACCTTTCTGACCGATGTCACCGAACGCTTCAAAAAGGCGGGAATAAGAGTATCAATATTTGTCAATCCGGATCCGGCGCAGATCAGAGCGGCCGCATCGGTCGGAGCTGACCGCGTGGAGCTCTACACCAAGCATTATGCCGACGGGTATGAAGCTGACCGCGAAGCGGCTATCGCGCCATATATAACGGCAGCCCGGGCCGCGCGCGATGCCGGACTCGGCCTGAATGCCGGCCACGACCTCAGCCTAAAGAATCTAAAGTATTTCCACGACAATATCCCCTGGCTGGATGAAGTGTCAATAGGCCACGCCCTTATATGCGACGCTCTTTATCTCGGCCTCCGGCAGACCGTGAAATCATATCTCGATTGCTTAAATTAAACTGTCGTTCTCTCCATTAATCCACATAATCAGCCATGCTTCAGGAATCTCTTAACGCAGCAGCAGACTTTGCCACTTTCTCATCTGACTCCGCATCAATTATCAGTGAAACTATGCTCACACAGACCCCCGAACCTGAAATCGTCGAGCTCTCTCTATGGGATCTCTGCCTTCAGGGCGGTGTGCTGATGATACCGCTTGCGCTTCTTTCGGTCATATGCATCTACATATTCATCGAACGGCTCATTGTCATCAGCCGCGCATCACGTGAGGATTCTTCTTTCATGCAACGCATAAAGGACTACATCCACGATGGCGAGATCGAGAGCGCTCTCAATCTGTGCAAAAAAACCGCTACGCCCTATGCCCGCCTCGTAGGCAAAGGCATCTCGCGCATCGGACGCCCGATCCACGACGTTCAGGCAGCGATCGAGAATACCGGCAATCAGGAAGTCGCCGCTCTCGGTCAGGGTCTCCCCTGGCTCGCCACCACATCGGCAGGCGCGCCCATGCTCGGCTTCCTCGGCACTGTGATTGGCATGGTCAAGGCATTCTTCGACATCGCCAGTCAGGGCTCATCGGCCGACATATCGACCTTCTCTGCCGGCATCTATACCGCACTTGTCACTACTGTGGCCGGCCTCGTTGTCGGCATCATCGCCATGTTTGCCTACAACTATCTCGCCGCCCGCATCGACAGTGTGACAAACAAGCTCGAAGAGCGCACTACCGAATTCATGGATATCCTCAACGAACCAGCAGTCTAACCCCTATTGACCACGCACTGAAATGCTGAAACGTCACCACCGCGTCACGGCCACATTTTCGATGGCATCGATGACCGACGTTATATTCCTGCTCCTGATTTTCTTCATGGCCACAAGTTCGTTTGTATTTCCCAACGGCCTTGAGGTGAATCTGCCGCAGAGCTCGCAGTCGACAGCTATCAAGCCGGGCACAAGAGTGTATATAGACCGCGATCAGGTCTACCATGCCGCTTATGGCGAGTCGGCCGAGCCGCGCCCCATGACTCCCGAAGAGCTGACACAGTTTCTGAGCCTTGTCGCCCAGCAGGAGGATCAGGACAATTATGTGGCTCTCTATGCCGACGAGGAGACTCCCTACGGTAAGATCGTGGAAGCTCTTAACATCGGAGCCGCCACCGGCCTTAAGATGGTCCTTGCCACCAAACCAGTTTCATCAACCGCCAAAAACCAAGCCGATGTCCTCGAGCTTCAAAATCCCTGAAGCAGGCGACAGCCGTCCGTCCGACAAGATCATATCGCTTGCCGTCACCGTCGCCGTGCACGCCGGTGTGCTTCTGCTGTGCCTGTTTCTCTGTCTCACATGGCCACCTGCCGACATGGATCCCATGGAGCTCGAGGAGAAAGAGGAAATTTTGTTTGGCGGCGAGTTTGTCCAGCTCGGCAACGTAGCCAACTCGGCTCCCGTCACACGTCCGACAGCCGACGAACCTATGCCGTCGGAAATGCCTAAGAACACCGATGCCACCGAAGCTGTCGATCTGACAAACGAGGGCACAAAGGGAGATCCCATGCCGGTTGTCGCCGCACAACAGGAAAGCCCGATGAAGGTCAAGGAGCAGCCACGCCCCGAAAAGGCCGGCCCAACTGCCGAGGAGATCGCCGCAGCCGAGAAAGCCAAACGCGAGAAAGAAGCCCGCGAACGCATCAAGAAGCAGATGAACTTCGGTCAGGCAGCCGGAAACGCCACACCATCGGGCGGTTCCCCCTCCGGCGGAGATTCGGGCGGTTCTACTTCCGGAGCAGCCGGCCATGATCTTGCCGGCCGCACCGTGTCGTCGTGGGGAGCCAACTCATCGACCAAGTCGGGCGAAATACGCATCAAGGTCACCGTAAACGCATCGGGGCACGTCATATCGGCATCGTATGCCGGCGGCAGCGGCCCGGTGTCGGCCGACGCCGCTATGCGCCAGAAGTGTATCGCCGCGTCAAAAGCGTCGCGATTCTCGATAAGAGACGGCAATGACGCAGACCAGACAGGTACCATCACCTGGAAATTCAGATAATCCGTCGTAATTCCGCCTCCCTCTCTGTGACATCTACCACAATGCAGTCCACAACAACTAAATTCAGACTTATCCTGTTGTTGGGTTCGATATGCATTGTGGTTGCGTCCATATCATGTATTTTTACCA
>JAIDKP010000289.1 GCA_029051445.1 Muribaculaceae bacterium
GGCGTCGCGTGTGCTCATCGGCACCGTCAGTTCGCCGATGTTGCGTCCGACAAAATCTTCCACGGCCTTGCGCTGTGGCTCAAACCGTTCCATGAATTCGGCCGACGGGCTGAGGTTGTTCACGGTTGAGACATCGCCCTTTATCACAAGATCGCCGACTTTACCTGTCTCATCGATTTCGGCCTCTATGTCGACGGTGAAAAGCAGATCGGCATTGTTGGCCGGATTTCCGACAAGTACATTCTTGCCGTCGCTGTTCTTTACGAAATCAAGATACTTGGAGTGATCATGCCCCATCATCACCACATCAAACCCGGGCACCTCTTCCGCTACAAGCATAGAGGCGTTTTCGACCACATCACCGGTGGTTTTTGTATGGTCTCGGCCCGAATGAAACAGACCCACGATCACGTCCGGCTTCTCATAGGTGCGTATATAGCTGACCCACTTCCTTGCCGCCGGCAACATTTCCTCGAACTTTAGCCCCTCCCATAAATTTTCAGGAAGCCATCCCGGAATTCCGGGCGTTATCATGCCGAGAAATGCGATTTTGAGCCCGTTGCGCTCGATGATCTTGTACGGATCGACATAAGGCTTGCCTGTGCGCGTGTCGATGATGTTGGCGCCGAGCACAGTGTGTCCCGACGTCTTGATCCAACGGTCATAGACCTCGTGGCCGGTCTCTATGTCGTGGTTGCCGAGAGTAGCGAGGTCATAGCCCATGAAATCCATCATCTCCGAGGCCACGTGAGGTGAGACGGTGTCGATGAAGTTGTAATAGTAGGCCGTAGGTTGCCCCTGCAGTATGTCGCCGTTGTCGACAAGAATCACGTTTTCTTTGCCGAGTTCCTTGCGGGCGTTCTCTACAGCCGAGTGTACACGGGCGAGGCTTCCGGTTCCGGGCTGGCGGTTGATAAAATCATACGGAAAGAAATTTCCGTGCACGTCGGAAGTCTCGATGATCCTGACCTTCACCTGGCGTTTTTCGGCGTTCATAGGGCAAATAACCCCTGCAACAGCTATTGCGGCTGCTGCAAGGGCTGTGATGTGTCTTTTCACTGTCGGTGGGTTAAGGGAATATTCCGGTCAGCTCAGTTTTGCCAATGCGGCCGAGATGCGGCGCATGGCTTCGCGCAGATTGTCGTCGGAAGTGGCGTAGCTCAGACGCAGATACCCGGGCTGACTGCTCTCTCCGCCGTCAACTGAGGCCACATGCG
>JAIDKP010000029.1 GCA_029051445.1 Muribaculaceae bacterium
ATATAATATCTCACCGGTATCGTCTGCGCCAGACACATGGCCTTGCCGTCGGACATCGTCCGCGCCATCCTATACATGGAATCAGCCGCCTCGAGACACTCGGGGCGATTGACATTGTCGGTCGCATTGGCATAAATCCTGTACAGATCATCCCTGATACCGTACACATTGTTTTGCGCGACAGATGCCGCACTTCCGGCCAAAGCCAAAACTGACAAGCAAATAACGCGCAGTAAACGTATGGGCATAAACGGTTGGCAAATCCTCCTTACGGAGACAAATGATTATCTAATGGCTTAAAATTACACTCCTACAGCACCTCCGCCAACTTTGTCACATAAAAATCATTAAAAAGAAACAGCAGTAGTGATTATCCGTAATATTTGCAAACGTAAACCGCCAATACAGCACACATCGCACTATTTTACAACACATTGCCTACCTGTTAATAATTCACGCAATATTTTATATTGTTTAAATTTGTAAATTGGCGGATTTGGTGATAACTTTACGCTGTTTAAACGAAGAAGGAGCACTCCACCCATGCAGTTAGACCACAACAACTTGCCTTACCACATACCGGCACTGCTGCCGCAGTCGCTACAGGCACTCGACCTAAAGCCCGACGGCATATACGTCGACGCCACTTTCGGCGGAGGCGGACATTCGCGCGCCGTAGTGGAGCAGCTCGGCTCCAACGGACATCTGTACAGCTTCGACCAGGACAAAGAGGCTGTGGACCGCGCGTTTACCGATGACCGCTTCACAATGATCCACGGCAATTTCCGATTCATCTCCAACTTCCTCCGGTTTTACGGTGTGCGCGGAGGTGTCGACGGCCTTCTTGCCGACCTCGGAGTGTCATTCCACCATTTCGACGACCCGGAGCGCGGTTTCTCATTCCGCGCCGACGGCCCGCTCGACATGCGCATGAACCAGACAGCGAGGCTCACCGCCGCCGAACTTCTGAACAATGCGCCTGAAGAAAAGCTCACATCGGTACTTCGTGACTACGGTGAACTCAGGCAGGCCCGTCGCATCGCCCGTGCCATCATCGACCACCGGTCATCGCGTCAGCTGAAGACGACCGCCGACCTGTTGTCGGTCATCACTCCCTACATAGACCCACGCCAGGAGAAAAAAGAACTCGCAATGACATTTCAGGCTCTGCGAATTGAAGTCAACGGCGAGCTTGACGCACTCAACGCATTACTGTCGCAGAGCCTCGAAGTTCTGAAACCGGGCGGACGCCTTGCCATCATCACATATCACTCTCTCGAAGACCGTCTTGTCAAAAACTTCATGAAGACAGGATCATTTTCCGGCGAACGTCGCACCGACTTCTTCGGACGTGACTTATCGCCCTTCAAACTTCTGACCTCCAAGCCCATAATCCCCGATGCCGAGGAGACGGCCGCCAATCCACGGTCGAGAAGTGCCAAACTGCGTGTCGCTGTAAAACTCAACACATCAGACAATGGCTAAAAAGAAGACCCAGTCAAAGAAACGCGACAACGTGTTCTCAAAAGTCGTACAAGGACGCTGGATCTCAACCAACTTCTTTGCACGAAACGCCATAACGCTCATAGTCGCGCTATTTTTCATGATGGTCTACATCTCCAACAAATATGAATGCCAGACAAAAATGGAGATTATACAGCGGCTTGAACAGCAACTCGAGATCGTCAAGACAGAGAGTGTGAGAGAACGCAGCCGCTACATGAGCCGCACCCGCGAGTCGGCGATGAGCGCGATGATCGACACACTGCATCTCGGCCTCGAAGTACAGGAGCGGCCTCCTTTTTCAATCAAATACTCACACTGACCCCTCTCCACTCTTCTCCTCATTCATCACGTCATGAACAAAAACAGCCGTCGCGACATCCTATTCCGCTACCTCCTTATCTCGGCAGGCATAATTGTGTTTGCCATAATGATAGGACTGCAGCTCTTTTCCACTACCGTGGTTCATGCAGAGCAGTGGAACATGAAAGCCGACAGCGTTCTGTCGAAGATAGAGATCGTGATGCCGCGCAGAGGCGACATTCTGGCTGCCGACGGATCTGTGCTCGCCACCAATCTGCGATACTACACAGTGCGCATGGATTACCGCTGCGAGAAATTCATGGAAGAGGAGTTTCTCAACTCCATCGACGCACTCGCCGACAGCATGGCCAGATACTTTCCCTCAAAAAAAGCCGGCGAGTGGAAAAGCTACCTCTCCGAACCGATGAAACTGCCCAAAGAAAAACGTCCGCGCGCAAAAAGGGTCGTTCCCAACATCAGCTATTCGGAGTACCAGAAGCTACGCACATTCCCGTTTTTCTCCATCAAGAACCCCAACCGCAACGGTATCACCGTAGAACAACGCATGAAGCGCTCAACCCCCTACGGCGACATGGCCCGACGCAGCATAGGCGGCGTAGGCGAACAACCCAACCGTGAGATACGCGGCATATCAGGTCTTGAAATGGCTCTTGACTCATTTTTGTTCGGACAACCGGGACAAGCCAAGAAAATCGCTCTGACACACCACATAGGCAACTGGGTGGTCGAAGCCCCTGTCGACGGCTTCAGCATCAAGACAACTATCGACATAAAGCTTCAGGACATTGTCGAAAACGAGCTTAACAGTGTGCTCGAGACCGTTGATGCCGAGTGGGGTGTCGCGGTGCTAATGGAAGTCGCCACCGGCGATATAAAAGCGATCTCCAATCTTGAGAAATCAAAGACCACCGGACAATATATCGAAGGCATGAACCGTGCAGTGCTCGGTTTTGAGCCGGGATCGGTCGTAAAACCGATCTCGATGCTTCTCGCTCTTGAAGACGGCCTTGTGAGCAACCTGAACCAGTCGATTCCGATAGGCAACTCGTATGCCTATGCCGGCGGCCGCGCCATAACCGACTCGCACTACAACGCTTCTCTGACGGTTAAGGGAGTGATCGAAGAGTCATCAAACATAGGCATGACGCGTATAATTACAAACTCGGCCGGCCCCTATCACAACAACCCGGCACATTTCCACGAACGTCTTGCCGAGATAGGATTTCTCGAGCCGATGCATACAGGTATCGCCGGCGAGCGCGTGCCCAATATTCCGGCCACAAAGTCACGCATATCGCTCTCACGCATGTGCTATGGCTACGCGACTGAAATCCCACCGCTATACACTCTCTCGATCTACAATGCCATCGCCAACGGCGGACGCTACGTGAGACCGCGTCTTGTAAAGGAACTTATAGGCGAAGATTTTGACTCGGTGTTGCCTGTGACCTACATACGCGACCGCATCTGCTCGGAAAAGAATGCAGAAAAGCTGCGCGAGATGCTGACCGCCGTCGTGTGGGGCGACCGCGGGACCGCCCGCGCGTGGGTGCGCGATGAGAATGTCGCTATCGCCGGAAAGACAGGCACTTGCTACATGATCGAGAACGGGCACTACAATACCTCAAAAAAACGACTGGCATTCTGTGGATTTTTCCCTGCCGAAGATCCGCAATATTCATGCATCGTGCTCACGTGTCACCCGAAACAGCAGTGGGTTGGCGCGGCCAGCACAAGCGGCCAGGTGATGAAAAATATCGCCAGAAAGATGTTTAGCCGCGGCATGCTCGGCAACTCGTCGGATTATCGCGAGATTGCAGAAGAAGGCACACAGCCTGTTTTCTATGCCACATCCAAAGAGAGTTCCCGCCGGCATCTGACCAAAGGCCTCGAGATAGCCTCGGCCAAGGAAATAGCTTCAGGCGTACAGGCAAAGACTGTAGAAGGTACTGTCCCGCCGGTCGTAGGCCTCGGACTGCGGGAGGCTGTCGTTAAGATCGAGGAGGCCGGCTTCAACGTGTCGTTTACAGGCAACGGCTATGTGCGCAGCCAGTCACCCGGCGCCGGCTTCAAGCTCAAAGAGGGGCAGAGTGTAAAGCTTTCTCTCACTGAATTCTAAAAAAAACAACAGAATACAATAGAAATATGGCAACAGCAGTAACATTTGAATCGCTTTTTTCGGCAATAAAGCCAGTCGAGACCGTTGGTTCAATTCCTGCGGGCACAATGCACGGACAGCTTCGCCAGGACTCACGTCAGGCCGAGCAGACCGATGTTTTCGTTGCAGTGCGCGGTGTCAACGCCGACGGACACAAGTTCATACCCACCCTCAACGGGCGCGGTGTCGCCGCTGTAGTATGCGAGGAGATTCCTGAACCGGATATGCGGGATCCGCAGATCTGCTACCTGCGTGTTGCCGATTCGGCCGAAGCGCTCGGACTGCTGGCATCGCGTTACTACGGCGATCCGTCGCACCGGCTGCAGCTTGTCGGTGTCACCGGCACCAACGGCAAGACAACCACCGCCACTCTCATATATGAAATGGCACGCCTGGAAGGATGTCGAGCAGGTCTGCTGTCCACTGTGGCCAATTATATCGAAGGAGAGGTGATCCCGGCAACCCACACCACACCGGATCCGCTCGAGCTTAACAGACTGCTTGCACGCATGGTCGAGGCCGGATGCACCGTAGCGGCCATGGAGGTAAGCTCACATGCCGCACATCAGAAGCGCATTGCCGGACTGAAATTTGCCGGAGGTGTCTTCACCAATCTCACGCGCGACCATCTCGACTACCACGGCACGTTTGAAGCCTACCGCGATGCCAAGAAGTCATTTTTTGACTCGTTGCCCGACACGGCTTTCGCTCTCACCAATATCGACGACCGCAACGGCATGATCATGCTCCAGAACACCGACGCACAACGCCGCACCTACTCCCTGCGCGGCATGGCCGACTTCACCGGACAGATCATAGAGCAGGATCTCCACGGCACACTGCTGAAGCTCAACGGCAATGAGGTCCACACACGTTTCACCGGACACTACAACGCATGCAACCTGACGGCAGTCTACGGCGCATGTCTGCTCATGGGCATGGATCCGGAAGCCACACTGGTCAACATGAGCCGTCTCGTGCCTGTGGCCGGACGGTTCCAGACATTCAGATCGACTGAAGGTGTCACCGCAGTGGTCGACTACGCGCACACTCCCGACGCTGTTGTCAATATCATTTCGGCCGTACGCGAGGTAGTGGGCGACAACAGCCGCATCATCACCGTGGTCGGAGCCGGCGGCAACCGCGACAAAGGTAAACGCCCGATCATGGCAAGCGAGGCCGCACGCCTCAGCGACCAGGTCGTGCTCACCTCCGACAACCCGCGGTTTGAGGATCCCGATGAGATAATACGTGACATGGAGGCCGGTCTTACAGCCGAAGATGCCCGACGGACGATATCAATAACCGACCGCCGCCAGGCCATACGCACCGCTGTCACACTCGCCAACCCCGGCGATGTAGTGATCATAGCCGGAAAGGGACACGAAGACTATCAGGAAATCAAAGGAGTGAAGCATCACTTCGACGACAGGGAGGAAGTCGAGGCCGCGCTCGGCATCAGCAGATAACCATCTATCTCAATACGACAAAATGTTCTACTGGATTTTTGAGTGGCTACGCGAATATGACGCACCGGGGTCGGGATTGCTCGACTACCTGTCGGTGCGCGCGGTGGCGGCTTTTGTGCTCTCGCTGCTGATCGCGATCATTTTCGGACGACGCATCATCGACCGTCTGCAACTGATGCAGGTCGGCGAGATCATCCGCGACCTCGGTCTCGAGGGACAAATGAAAAAGACAGGTACACCGACGATGGGAGGCATTATCATCATCATCGCGACACTGGTTCCATGTCTGCTTGTGGGTAATCTCAGCAACATCTACATGATACTGATGCTCGTGTCCACCCTATGGCTCGGATCGCTCGGATTTCTCGACGACTACCTAAAGATCCACGCCCACAACAAGGACGGCCTTAACGGCAAGTTCAAGATCATCGGGCAAGTGGGGCTTGGCATCATTGTGGGGCTGACGATGTTTTTCAGCCCGGCCATCACCATCAGTGAAGGCTCGTCGGTTCAGTCATTCGGAGCCAACGGCAATCCTGTCACTGAAATTTCCTACAACGGACAGGATCATCAGGTGAAGACACCGGCCACGACCATCCCGTTTGTAAAAAACAACAACTTCAACTACAAGTGGCTGACGCAATGGATGGGACGCGGCGCCCACGTCGCGGGATGGGTTGTGTTTATACTCGTCGTGATCTTTCTTGTCACAGCCACATCCAACGGTGCCAACCTCACCGACGGCCTTGACGGCCTCACAACCGGCTGTTCGGCCATAATAGGCACGGCACTGCTTGCAATGGCCTACCTCGGAGGCAATGTCATCTATTCGACATACCTCAACATCATGTATATTCCGGCAAGCGGAGAGCTCACTGTATACATGGCTGCATTTATCGGAGCGCTTATCGGATTCCTGTGGTACAACGCCTATCCGGCACAGGTTTTCATGGGCGATACCGGCTCGCTCACCCTTGGAGGCATCATCGCGGTGTTCGCCGTGCTGATCCACAAAGAGCTGCTGCTCCCCATACTGTGCGCAATCTTCTATATCGAGGATCTCTCGGTGATGCTTCAGGTAGGGTGGTTCAAGTGGACCAAACGCCGCACAGGCACAGGCCGCCGCATCTTCAAGATGACCCCGCTGCACCACCATTTCCAGAAAGCGGGCGGCACAGTTGAGGCCATACTTCAAAAACCATTCAACCCGGTACCTGAGTCAAGAATCGTGATCAGGTTCTGGATCATCTGCATCCTGCTTGCCGCAGCGACATTTGTAACCCTCAAGATAAGATAAATGGACACAGCCGGAAAAAGAAAACGCCTTGTAGTGCTTGGCGGTGGAGAAAGCGGTGTAGGCGCCGCCATACTTGCCAAAGACAAAGGCATGGATGTGTTTCTGAGCGACAGCGGCACAATACCCGCCCACTACCGCCAGACTCTCATCGACGAGAACATACCGTTTGAGGAGGGCCGTCACACAATGGACCTGATCGTCAACGCCGACGAGGTCGTAAAAAGCCCCGGCATACCTCCGACCGCCCCTCCTGTGCGCGAAGTCATCGCACGGCATATTCCGGTGATCTCCGAGATCGAGTTCGCCGGCCGCTATACCGACTCAAAAATGGTGTGCATCACCGGTTCCAACGGCAAGACCACTACCACGCTGCTCACCTATCATATTTTCCGCAAGGCGGGTATCGATGTCGGTCTTGCCGGAAACGTAGGCAAGAGTCTGGCATTGCAGGTGTCACGTGATCCCCATGATGTCTATGTAATCGAGCTGAGTTCATTCCAGCTCGAGAACATGTATGACTTCAAAGCCAATGTGGCCGTAATGATGAACATCACTCCGGACCATCTTGACCGCTACGACTACACGATGCAGAACTACATCAACGCCAAGTTCCGCATTCTCAACAACATGACCGACTGCGATTCATTTGTGTTCTGGAAATACGACCCCATAATCGCCGACCAGCTCAAGCATCTTGAGACACAGGCGCGTCTTGTGCCTTTTGCCGAACACAAAGAGTCGCCCTACACAGCCGCCTATGTCGAGGAGGAGGACGAGACCGTCATTTTCTCACCTCCCGCAGCCAACAGCACACTGCGCATGCCGCGGGCCGATCTCGCTCTGCACGGGCTACATAATCTCTACAATTCAATGGCAGCAGCTCTCTCGGCCTCTATACTCGATGTCAGAAAAGAGGCCATACGCGAGGCACTGGCCGATTTCGAGGGAGTTGAGCACCGTCTGGAATACTGCGGCACAATCAACGGAGTGCGCTATATAAATGACTCCAAAGCCACCAACGTCAACTCATGCTGGTATGCCCTCGAGAGCATGCCGTCGGGCAGAAAAAGCGTTGTTCTGATACTTGGCGGCAAGGACAAGGGAAATGATTACAGCGAGATCATGCCGCTTGTCGAGAAAAAAGTCAAGGCTATCGTAGCCATGGGCAAAGACAACACAAAGATCATAGACTACTTCGGCGGTACTGTAGCAGTAACCGACACGCATTCGCTGGCCGATGCCGTAGCCGCCTGCCGTTCGCTGGCAGAAAGCGGCGATACGGTTCTTCTGTCGCCATGCTGCGCAAGCTTTGATCTTTTCAAGAGCTACGAAGACCGGGGCGAGCAGTTCAAGAATGCAGTCGACCGACTGAAACAGGCTGAATAAAACCTACAATCACACTCCACTCTCCATCACAGATGCAAGATCCATTCACATTCACACCGCCACATCCCGTCGATGACCGCCCGGAGGAGAGCGCAGCAGCTCCCCAGCCCAAAGCCGAGCCACTGCCCGGCCAGCAGGACAAATACTTCTGGGCGATTTACCTCATGCTTGTGGTAATCTCGGTCATCGAGCTATACAGCGCCTCATCGCGTGAGGTCGTGGCCGGAAATGTCTATCTTCCGATCATACGCCATGCGGTCATGCTCGGAGCCGGCTTTGTCATAATCCTCATCCTGTCGCGCATACCCTATCAGAAACTTATCAAGTTCATCCCCATATTTGTAGTGGGTAGTATCGTCATGATGATCTACGTGCTCATCGCGGGCGATATTATCAACGGTGCCAGACGCAGTTTCTCCTTTGCCGGAATCAATATCCAGCCATCGGAATTCCTGAAGCTCTCGGCCGTACTGATTATCGCGCTCGTGATGTCGCGCACACAGCTCGGCAAAAACGAGGAGACACGCACGCGCGGCGTAAAGATCGTGGCTGCGATGGTTCTGATCATGGGCGGTCTGCTTTTCACGCAGGGACTCACCAACACAATACTCCTGATGGCCATAAGCTTCTCAATGATGATCGTCGGGGGCATACAGTTGAAAAAGCTCGGTGCCGTGCTGATTGTCTATGTACTTGTGGCAGGAGCGGCCTATCTTGTGAAAGAGCATAACGCCGATGTGCGTGTAGGACGCCAGACGACCTGGGTGGAACGCATGAAACGCTTTACCGACAAATCGGTGCCGAAATACGAACAGCCGATCGATGCCAACAACCGTCAGGAAATGTATGCCTACAT
>JAIDKP010000290.1 GCA_029051445.1 Muribaculaceae bacterium
AGTGTGGCACCGATCTCCTTCCAGTTTTCTATGTCGAAAAAAGTGGTCTTCATCTTTCTCAGTGTAGTTAGCTAATCACTCGTCGCGCAATGCCTCGACCGGTTTCACTTTAAGTGCCTTAAGTGCCGGGAAAAGTCCTGCAAGGCATCCGGCTATTATCAGGACGATGGTAACTTTAATGGCTATTGAGATGTCGACGCGTGCATCTGTCAGAAATTCTGTCTCGCCCATTAGGGAGTTGATCGCTTCCATGATAATCACTCCCAGAAAGACACCGATGTAGCCGAATATTCCTGTGATCGCCACGCTCTCGGTAATAATCTGAACGAGAATACTACGCGGCTTCGCTCCGATGGCACGGCGAATACCTATCTCGTGGGTGCGCTCCTTGACTGAGACAAACATGATGTTGCTCACTCCGATGATACCTGACAGCATGGTGAATAGGCCGATAATCCATACGGCATATTCAAGAATATTCATGCCCATGCTCATTTGCAACTGCTGTTTAAACCGATTCCATACCCAAACGGCACCATCGTCGTCAGGATCAAAATTGTGGATGCGTGAGAGAGTTCCCTTAATTTCATTCTCGGCCTGAGTGCCATCCTCTTCAGTTTTTACATTTTTCAGCTCTACGGCAAGCACGTTGATAGAAGGATCATTGCCGTTTAGTGCCTTGGCAGTAGTGAAGGGGATATAGGTCTCCTGTCCGAAACGTGGATTTATGACTCCTATCACGACAAATGACAGATCTTTCAGCGTTACGTTTTTTCCAATTGCTTCCTCGGGTGAGCCGAAAAGGATCGACGCGTTCTGCTCGGTGAGTACGACTACCTTGCGCTTCTGATCAAGGTCGAGCTGATTGATGAACCTGCCGTGTGTCAACGGAATGCCGCGTTTGGTGAGTTCGTCGGGGTACACTCCCTCATATCCCGTGGAAATATAATCTTTGGATGAGGATATTGTTACGGCTGATCCGCGCATTGTGGAAGATGCCTGCTTGGTGTAATTTCCGTTCTGACTCTCCACGGCAGCTATATCGCCGTCTTGCAAGTCGATGTAGCGTCCCTCTTTCAGTCCTTTGTAGGCTTTGGAAGCGTGGCCGGGGAAAATGTTGATGTAATTTGATCCCTGAGCCATGACGTTTCTCTTGAATGAGTTGGTGACACCGTTTGACATGCTCAGGAGGATAATGAGCATGAAGATACCCCATGCGACAGAGAGCCCCGTGAGTGTGGTGCGGAGCTTATTGTTGCTCAGCGACTGTCCTATTTCTCTCGCCAGATCAAACATTTTCGTCGGGCATTATCAGACCGTCGGAGATGCGTATCACACGATTGGTTTTAGCTCCTACTCCCGGGTCGTGGGTTACGATTATGATGGTCATTCCGGAATCTGAATTGAGATCACGGAATACCTGCATGACTTCTTTTGAAGTTTGGCTGTCGAGTGCGCCGGTTGGCTCGTCTGCGAGAATGATCGACGGCTTGGTGATGAGCGAGCGGGCTATAGCCACACGCTGCTTCTGACCACCTGAAAG
>JAIDKP010000291.1 GCA_029051445.1 Muribaculaceae bacterium
ATGTGATGATTTGTGTCGATGCGGGGTTATCCGCAGTTTGACGGGTGCAAATATGGCAATTTTTTTGCAAACAACATATTTTATTCGCAAAAAAATGTGGTAAATCCGTTCTGAGCGGGGTTTTTAAGGGCGGTCAGAAGTCACTGAAGTATTTTGGGCGTATAACCATGCCGATTCTGAATTCCGATCTGAAGGTCTTGTAGTCGAGCAGTCCTTCTCCATATCCGTTAAAGTATTGGAAAAAAAGATACTGGTTGTCGTTTTTTGAGATTTTATATCCGAATTCGACAGTGGTGTTGACACTCAGATTCCATTTTCTTCTTTTGACGAAAGTGAGTGATCCGAAAAACCGCTGGTTGTCGCTTATGTAGTTGATACCTCCCTGAAAGATTCCGACGTATCTTGTTATGTCGCGGTTGTTTTCTCCGTCGACTATCGGGATCCAGTATTTGCCGTGGACCATCATGTTATTGTCAATGATGATGTTGGCTCCAAATGAAATTCTGTTCCAGGAGCGTGACTGAATCGAGTCGCGTCCGTTGCTTTCATGTTCGATCTGGAAAATCGCTTTTCCGATGTATGATCCTTCGGCAAAGAGCGGTTTTGCAAGGCCTATTCCGGGGTTGAAGTTCAGATCGTGGAACGGCATCGAGTTTTCAAGGACGTTCCAAAATGCTTTCTGAGTGTAAAAAAGGTAGAGGTATGTTCCCCACGGAAGTGTGGATTTTGTGAGTTTCTGGGCGATTGAGATCTGAAATTTTACGTTTGAGTTCTGTTTTGTCGGCCTTGGTCCTACCGATGTGCCGAAAATGAAATAGTTGTCTTTGTAAAGACCGAAATAAGGCTCGTTGTCAAAAGCTTTGCGCACGCTGTCGCAGTCAAGTTTCCTGGTGCTTGCTTTTGCAATGATCTGGGCGTGTGTGCCGATGCATGCGGCTGCAATGCAGCATGCCACGATCATGGTAATCCGTGGTATATTAGCCAGAATGTGTGATATTTTGCGTAATGCTTTCATTGAGCTCTTTTTTACCATGAATTTGCCTGAACTCAAAAAGGTTCAGTTTTATATTAAAATTGTTTTACGGGTGCAAAAATAAAGATACGGAAAAATATACACAATGGGTCGGGTGATCGCTGTATGTCCGGTATCGTAATATATGTGGTAAAAAATTCGTATCTTTGGCGAAAATGTGTCAGGAAAGAAAAGATAAGGATATCATGCCACAAAGAATCGCTGTGCTTGGCTCCACGGGGTCTATAGGGCGTCAGACTCTCGATACAGTCGCGTCTTATCCAGAGCTGTTTGAAGTGAGTGTTCTGACAGCCGGAAGCAATGTTGATCTTCTGGCCAGTCAGGCAGCCAGATTCCGTCCGCGCCTTGTCGTTGTGGCCAATCCGCGGTCACGTGC
>JAIDKP010000292.1 GCA_029051445.1 Muribaculaceae bacterium
AGATCTGTGTGTTGCGGGCGATACGTGCCGAGAAATCGGTGGGAAGTGCGATAGCCTCGTCCAGTGCGTTGGTGTGAAGACTCTGGGTATGTCCGAGAGCGGCACCCATTGCCTCGATGCATGTGCGGCCGACGTTGTTGAACGGATCCTGCTCGGTGAGCGACCATCCCGATGTCTGCGAGTGGGTGCGCAGAGCAAGACTCTTGGGGTTCTTGGGGTTGAACTGTTTTACAATCTTTGCCCAAAGCATACGTGCGGCGCGCATCTTGGCGATCTCCATAAAGAAGTTCATGCCGATAGCCCAGAAGAACGACAGACGGGGAGCGAATGCGTCGATATCCATACCTGCATTTACACCGGCGCGGAGGTATTCAAGACCGTCGGCAAGGGTGTACGCGAGCTCGATATCGCATGTCGCGCCTGCCTCCTGCATGTGGTAGCCCGAGATGGAGATCGAGTTGAATTTGGGCATGTTCTGCGAGGTGTACTCAAAGATGTCGGCAATAATGCGCATCGAAAACTCCGGCGGGTAGATGTAGGTGTTGCGCACCATGAACTCCTTGAGGATATCGTTCTGGATGGTACCTGCCATTTCCTCGAGCTTGGCACCTTGCTCAAGACCGGCGTTGATGTAGAAGGCGAGCACGGGAAGTACTGCACCGTTCATTGTCATCGAAACCGACATCTTGTTCAGAGGTATGCCGTCGAAGAGAACCTTCATGTCGTCGATCGAGCATATCGATACACCGGCCTTGCCCACGTCGCCTACAACACGCTCGTGATCGGCATCGTAGCCGCGGTGTGTGGCGAGGTCAAACGCTACAGAAAGGCCTTTCTGACCCGACGCAAGGTTGCGGCGGTAGAATGCGTTTGATTCTGCTGCGGTGGAGAAGCCTGCATACTGGCGGATTGTCCAGGGACGCATGGCATACATGCCGCTGTACGGGCCACGGAGATAAGGGGGGATACCTGCAACATAGTTAAGGTGCTCCATACCCTCGAGGTCTTCTTTTGTATAGACGCTCTTGACAGGGATAAGCTCGGGGGTGAGCCAGTCTTCCCCGTCAATTTTGGGTGCGGGAGAGCCGGCACAGCCGGTAGCCGCCAAAATATCGATGTTTTTGAAATCTGGTTTCATTTTGATAATGCGGGGAGAAGGGTTATTTAAGCAGACGGGCATTGAAGCCGCGGAGTGTGTCAAGCACGTTGCTGCGCACATGTATGAAGTTCTCGATGCCGAGAGCCTTCAGGTCATCGGTGCATGCAGGAGCTCCGGCTACTACAAACTCAGCTTTGCCGTCAAGTTTCTTGTAGGCTTCAGGGGCGAATGTCGCATACTCGTCGTCGCTTGAGCAGAGCACTACAATGTCGGCGTTCTTCTCTGCGGCGGCTGCAAGACCTTCGTCAATAGTGCTGAAACCGATATTGTCGATGATTTCATAGCCTGCGCAGCCAAAGAAGTTGCTCGAGAACTGGGCGCGAGCCAGTCGCATGGCGAGGTTGCCGATCGTGAGCATGAACACTTTAGGACGGTGAGCCGAGCGCTCGGTTGCGAGACGCAGATCCTCGAAGTCACTTGCCATACGCTCTGTCGGGAGTGCCTTCTCGGCATTGTTGTCTTCCGACTTATGCTTGCAACAGCAGCATTTGCCGTTGTTCTCGATCTTCTGGGCGGCAGTTTCGCCGAAGTTGGGATACTGGTTGGTACCGAGAAGGATCTCTTTACGGCGTGCCATGTCGTTGTGGCGCTTTTCCGAAGTCTCCTTTACAGCCTGCTGGACTTTGCCGTCGTTGACCTGAGCGAGTAATCCGCCATCCTCGACAACAGCAAGAAACAGCTTCCATGCCTCCTTTGCAATCGACACGGTGAGAGTTTCCACGTAATAGCTTCCGCCGGCGGGATCCACGACCTTGTCGAGGTGGCTCTCCTCTTTGAGGAGGAACTGCTGGTTGCGTGCTATGCGCTCCGAGAATGCATCGGCATTCTTGTAGGTCACGTCAAACGGAGTCACTGTAATCGAGTCGACACCTGCAAGAGCTGCCGACATAGCTTCCGTCTGGCTGCGGAGAAGGTTGACGTGAGCATCATATATTGTCATGTTGAAGCGCGAAGTGGTGGCGTGGGCTACCATCTTGCCTGCGCAACAGCATGAAGGCTCATACTGCTTTACGATCTCTGCCCACAGCATACGGGCAGCACGGAATTTGGCGATCTCCATGAAATAGTTGCTGGAGATACCCATGTTGAACTTGATGCGTGAGGCAACCTCGTCTACGCTGAGACCGGCTTCGGTGAGCAGAGTGAGATACTGTGCGCCCCATGCGAGTGCATATCCGAGTTCCTGGAAAATATATGCACCGGCATTGTTAAGCATGTCTGAATCGACAGCAAGCACACGTAATGCCGGAACTTCTTTGGCGGCCTCGATAATCTCTTTAGATGTCTGTGCCATAGAGGCCGCATCGACAGTCTTTCCATGTCTCAGTGCCGGACGGAAAGGATTGTAGTCGATCGAACCTTTGAAGACCTCGCATTTGCCGTTTTCTTTGAGTACGCCTACGAGAGC
>JAIDKP010000293.1 GCA_029051445.1 Muribaculaceae bacterium
CCTGAAAAATATCCAAACCTCAACACTCAAAAAAGAGAGGCTGCGCCGTAAAACTTAATTACGACACAGCCTCTTTTCTTATCAAAAATATTGCTACTTTTGCAATGTGTGGTGCTATAGCCACACAAATGCAAGCTTCTTAGACACGACTAAATACAACTCCGCCTGAAAATGAAGACCCCGCACATCATCAGATTATTCTTCATAGCCGCCCTGTGGATTGCGATCAGCACACTTCTGATTACTTCTGCGGAGAAAATCACACTCTACACCATATTTGTAATCATAGCCTCCGGTATCGTCGTGTTTGTTCCTTTATACAAGAAATACCGCCGCAATGGATCAGCCGATAAATAAAAATACATATCCGCTTCTCTCCTCTATCGATTCACCTGACGACCTGCGGCGACTCCCTCAGGCCCGACTTAAAGACCTGTGTGGCGAAATCAGAAAATTTCTGATCGAGACTCTGGCTGAAAACCCGGGACACTTTGCCTCAAGCATGGGAGCCGTTGAGCTGACTGTAGCCCTGCACTATGTATTCGACACTCCATATGACCGCATTGTATGGGATGTCGGCCATCAGGCCTACGGACATAAACTCATCACCGGACGACGCGACCGGTTCCACACCAACCGGAAACTCGGAGGCATCAGCGGATTCCCCTCGCCTGCCGAAAGCATGTATGACACATTTGTGGCGGGACACGCCTCAAACTCAATATCCGCCGCACTTGGAATGGCTGTGGCGACCAAGCTTAATGGAGATCATCCCGACCGTAAAGTCATAGCCGTCATAGGCGATGCATCAATCTCGGGCGGACTTGCATTTGAAGGTCTGAACAACGCGTCAAACACTCCCAACAACCTCATAATTGTCCTCAACGACAACAACATGTCTATCGACACCAATGTCGGTTCACTACATCGTTATCTGGGCAAGATACACACGTCGCGGTTCTACAATACCATGCGGTACAAAAGTTTTGCATGGCTGAAAAAAATCGGACTGCTCAACGACAGACGCAAAGACTTCATACTAAGGTTCAACAACAGCGTGAAATCACTGCTGGTCAAGAGCCAGAATATATTTGAGGGACTCAACATACGTTATTTCGGTCCTCTCGACGGCCACGATCTTGATATGCTCATCGATGCATTCCGCGACATAAGGGATCTACAGGGACCACGCATTATACATCCTGTCTCTTATACAACTCTCCGAGCCCACGAGACGG
>JAIDKP010000294.1 GCA_029051445.1 Muribaculaceae bacterium
TAATTCTTGCTTGTTTGCCGGTGAGAAGATTGTCTCAAATGTGAAGGCTGGCGGATTCATACTTGGTGACGAGGGGAGCGGAAGTGCATTGGGACGCCAGTTTGCGAGTGATTGTCTGAAGGGAATAGCACCGGATGAGCTTGCGGAAGAGTTCTTTGAAGAGTATAAGCTCAATAAGGATTCTATGGTTGATGCTGTATATGCTTTTCCTCATGTAAACCGCACGCTGGCTACATATGCCCGTTTTCTGGCAAAACGTTCAGATAATCCGTATGTTGATAATCTGGTGCATGAGGAGTTCTCAAAGTTCTTCAGGCGTAATGTTCTTCTGTATCCGTCATACACAGAAGTGAAAACCGGATTTGTCGGGTCTATTGCGGTGACTTTTGAAAAGGTGCTTAGAGAGGTCAGCCGTAATTTCGGTGTCAATATCACCAAGATTTCGGCCAGCTCGATGGAAGGTCTTGTACATCACCACTCCAGACATTGATGCAGGAGCATTTGTTTGGCGAAGAGTATTATAAATGGATCGGAGAGCATGAAGAGGAGGATCCGGACCGTCTCAGGCTCTCATATCACAACGACGGGCGAGAGTGGATACCGTATGCAATTACTCACATCGCTTCACTTCGTCGCGCCGGCAAGAAGTTTCAGGCTGTGACGGGTGAGTGCATGATGCCATCGGTAATTGCCTCGGATATTGCTGTACAACAATCTACGTCGGCCGATGTGGCATTGCTTCATGCCGATCTGCTTGCCAGGCATATATCGCAAGGATCAAATGTGCTTGATATGACTTGCGGTCTTGGCACTGATACACGGGCGCTGTCAAGGTATTTTAATGTAACGTCGTGTGAAATCAATGCTCTTCATGCGGCAATGGCGCGTGAGAATTTTCGTGGCAATGCCAATGTCGGGATTGTAGAAGGGGACAGTGTCGAGTTTCTGCGTTCGGTAGATTCCGGCAGGTTTCAGGCTATTTTTATTGACCCTGCCCGGCGTGACAATCGTGGCCGTCGTGTCTATGGAATCAGTGACTGTACTCCCGACATCATAGAGATATACCGGCTTTTGATGTCGAAACAGGCTATTGTAATGTGCAAGTTGTCGCCTATGATTGATATAAGGCAGACTCTAAGGGATTTGCCTGATGCATCGGAGGTTCACATAATAGGTGATGGGCGTGAATGCAAAGAGCTTGTTTTTGTAGTAGATCCTGATAATGGAAAAATGCGGGTCGAGGATGTGCCTATCTATTTGTGGAACGGCACCAGGGAGTGCGTGTTGACTTATAGTATCGGCGAAGAGGCATCCGCATTGCCGCTTGATGCGGATCGGCCGAGTGCCGGTGGAATGCTTTGGATACCATCTGCAGTGGCAATGAAAGGCGGGTGTTTCAATTTGCTGTCGTCTAAATACAGGGTTAATCCGATTTCGTCCAATACACATCTCTATGTGTCGGCATCAAAGGATATTTCTGATTTTCCGGGACATTGCGAGCAGATACTTGAAGTTATACCGTGGAAGTCATCGGAGCTTAAAAAGATCAAAAAGCGGAAACTGAAAGCTTGTACGCGTGTAAGGAATTTTGGTATGACGGCTCAGCAGCTTTCTGACAAGCTCGGTATTGTACCCGGAGATGATGATATCATGCTTACCGGCATTATGCTTAGCGACGGCTCTCGCATGCTTGTCATGAGTACCAGACAGGAATGCTGAAATAATCAGGAGATTGTTTGAATATAGCGTTATGCGATCAACAGCATATAACGACTCCGGTTCAGGAATGAATGCCGGATGACGTTACATGCAGAGGTGTGCGGTTTATGTCAGTTTCTCTGCAAGATAGCGGCCGGTATGACTTGCCTGACATGCCGCAATCTTTTCAGGGGTACCGCAGCAAACGATATTGCCTCCTGCATCTCCGCCTTCCGGGCCTATATCGATGACATGGTCGGCTGTCTTGATTACGTCAAGGTTGTGCTCGATGATTATAACTGTATGACCGAGCGCGATAAGACGCTGGAATGAGTCAAGAAGTTTCTTGATGTCGTGAAAATGCAGGCCGGTGGTTGGCTCGTCGAATATAAACATCGTTGGCTCCTGCCGCTCAAGTGACAGGTAATAGGCGAGTTTGACTCGCTGGTTTTCTCCTCCCGACAGCGTGGAGCTTGATTGTCCGAGTGTTATATAGCCGAGTCCGACATCCTGAAGTGGTTTGAGTTTTTTTACGATCTTCTTCTCGGTGGTTCCGTTGGTCTGAGAGAAAAATTCAATAGCGTCGTCCACGGTGAGGTCGAGTATGTCGGAAATGTTTTTTCCACGGTACAGCACTTCCAGAATATCGTGTTTGTACCGTTTGCCATGGCACGCATCGCAAGTCAGCCTGAGGTCGGCCATGAACTGCATTTCAATGGATATGACTCCTTCTCCTTTGCATTCCTCGCAACGGCCTCCTTCGGCGTTAAATGAGAAGTAGGCCGGAGTGTATCCCATCTGTTTCGACAGTTGCTGCGAAGCCATAAGACTTCGTATCTCGTCAAAGGCTTTAAGGTAGGTCGCTGGGTTGCTTCTTGTCGATTTTCCGATCGGATTCTGATCGACAAATTCGACACGGCTGATACGCGTCAGATCGCCGGTCAGAGACTTGAATTCTCCTGGTGCATCGGTCGGCTCTCCGAGCTGACGCAGCACCGCACGGTAAAGGATATCACGCACGAGTGTCGATTTGCCTGATCCGCTGACTCCTGTCACAACGGTGAGGACTCCAAGAGGAAATTCGACATCAATGTTTTTTAGGTTGTTGGCTGTAGCCCCGCTTATGATGATTCTGTCACGCCACTTTCTGCGTGAGCGTGGTATATCGATTGTGTCTTTGCCTGTCAGATAGTCGGCTGTGTGACTTCCCGATGCAAGTGGCAGTTGTGATGGCTGACCTTGAAATACGATCTGTCCGCCATTTGTGCCGGCATCCGGTCCTACGTCGATGAGATAGTCGGCTGCGCGCATGATTTCTTCGTCATGCTCGACTACAACCACGGTATTTCCAAGGGCCTGTAGCCGTCGCAGTACTCCGATCAGCCGTTCGGTATCGCGGGAATGAAGTCCAATGCTCGGTTCGTCAAGAATATACATTGATCCTACAAGTGCGCTGCCGAGAGATGTTGCAAGGTTTATGCGCTGGCTTTCGCCTCCCGACAAGGATGAAGAAAGGCGATCCAGAGTCAGATATCCTACTCCTACATCTACGAGAAATCTGATTCGGTTTTTTAGTTCGGCTACAAGCCGGCGGCCGATCAATGCGTCGTTGCCTTGAAGCTGTAGTCCGCAGATCCATTCCTGA
>JAIDKP010000295.1:0-3263 GCA_029051445.1 Muribaculaceae bacterium
GGATTAGTATATGCTTGATGATCTTAAGAAAAATCTTCCCGGATTTGAGTATATAGGTGTCGGACGTGACAACGGATCTGATGAAGGTGAACACGCGGCTATCTTCTATAACACAGACAAGTTTGATGTGCTCGATCATGGCGATTTCTGGCTTTCGGAAACTCCCGACAGTGTTTCGTTCGGTTGGGATGCCGTTTGTCGCCGCATATGCACATGGGGTAAGTTCCGTAACAAGGAGACCGGCTTTACATTTGTTTACTTCAACCTTCACATGGATCATGTAGGTGTTGTTGCCCGCGCCGAGAGTGCCAAGCTTATCCTCGACAAGATCAAGCAGTTCCCCGAGCCACTTCCTGTCATGCTTAGCGGTGACTTCAATGTTGATCAGAACTCTGAATCATACAAGCTTCTGAATGAATCGGGTGTCATGAAGGATGCTTATGAGACATCGGAGTTTGTTTATGCCAACAATGGCACGTTCAACAACTACAAGACTCAGGCGTTTACAAAAGACCGTATCGACCATATTTTCATGAGCCCTGAGTTTAAGGTTAAGAAGTATGGCGTTCTCACCGACACATATCGCACCGAGAACGTTGACTCGGAGAAGGAGAATACGCCCAATTTCCCCAAGGAAGTAAGCCTCTCGAAGTGGCAGGCGCGTACACCTTCCGACCACTATCCTGTGATGCTTGTGGTTGAAACTCAAAAAAGTGCAGAATGAACAGATCTCTGTTGGCTTCGGTAGCTTGTGTGGCAGTCTTGTCGGCGGCCGCACAGGCTCCGGCTGCTAAGCCCGACTCTCTCGGGTTTCGCTTTACCGATGTTAAGGTCATCCCTACCAATTCGGTAAAAAGCCAGGATGCGGCCGGCACATGCTGGTGCTATTCTGTTACCTCGCAGCTCGAAGACGAGATTTTGCGTAACGGTGGACCGTCAGTTGATCTCTCGGAGATGTTTACGGTCCGTCATGTCTACGCCGGTAAGGCCGAGCGCTATCTCCGTCTTGGTGGAGAGGGTAATTTCGGGCAGGGCGGAGCGTTGAGCGACGTACCTGATGTATTCGTCGCTTATGGAGCTCTCCCCGAGGAGGCTTATCCGGGTCTGAACTATGGTGAGGAAACTCACATGCACGGTGAACTCGAGGCGGTGCTGAAGGCATATGTCGATGCTGTCAACAGGCATCCCAATCGTCGCCTTTCCACGGCATGGCGTCAGGGACTCGAGGGTATTCTCGATGCCTATCTCGGCAAAGTGCCTGAGACATTTGTTGTCGACGGAAAAACCTACACTCCCAAGAGCTATGCCGAAAGTCTCGGCATACATCCCGAGGAGATAGTGCCGTTTACTTCGTTCACCCATCATCCGTTCTACATGCAGGTGCCGCTGGAACTTGCCGATAACTGGATGTGGGAACGCTCCTACAATGTGCCGATGCGTGAGCTTCGTGAGATCGTCGACAATGCGCTTGACAACGGATATAGTGTAGTGTGGGGTGCCGATGTGTCGGAACCCGGTTTCAAGTGGCGCAATGGTGTGGCGCTTTTCCCTGCCGAAAAAGATGAGGCTTCGCTTGAAGGGACTGAGCTTTCGCGCTGGGTGGCTCTCACTCCCGCAGAGCGCGCAAAGGAGCGTTATAATATCAATGGCCCGGTGAAGGAAGTTGATGTGACACAAGAGATGCGCCAGGAGATGTTCGACCGTCAGGAGACCACTGAAGATCATGCCATGGTGATAGTTGGCAAAGCTGTGGATCAGAAGGGGAATCCTTACTATAAGGTCAAGAACTCATGGGGAGATGCCGGACATATCTATGGCGGTTACTTCTACGTTTCGATGCCCTATTTCCTTGCAAAGACGATTTCGCTGAGTGTCAATAAAAACGCGCTCCCGGTTGAGATTGCGAAGAAGTCAGGATTGAAATAAAAGACTTAGGTTAATAAAGAAAGCGTGCTGATTTTCACCAATCGGCACGCTTTCTTTGTTTTGCAACTGCACTCGATTTTGTAAGTGTCAGTAAATAACCGGGACTTTCTGTGAAATGAGTATGATCCCTTTTTCTACCGGGTTATTTGATAGTGATGGCCTCGGGACCGGTGAAAGTCATTTTCACAGGTTTGATGAAACCGTCCTTGTCAAACTCCAGTTTGTCGATGCATGTGGCTCGTTCGTTGTGGTGAGTTCGGTCGAGTGGACGGCGGTGATATACGATGTAGAAATCTTCTGTGCCGGGAATCTGTATTACCGAATGGTGTCCGGCTCCGGTAGCGATTTCAGGATCCTGCTGAAGTATGGTTCCGATACGTTCAAACGGACCGAGAGGGGAGTCGGCTATTGCATAAGCCACACGGTAGTTGGGGCCGGTCCATCCGCCTTCCGACCACATGAAGTAATATCTTCCGTTGCGTTTGAGCATGAACGGACCTTCGACATAGTCTTTCGGAGTGACTTCCTTGTATGTGTCTCCGTCGTCAAACTTTCCGACTGAAACAAGGTCGTCGTTGAGTTTTACGACATTGCAATGCCCCCAGCCTCCGTAGTACATGTAGTATTGCCCGTCATCATCGAGGAATACATACTGGTCGATGGGTTGGGCACCGTTTACAATTTCGCCGATAAGCGGTTTGCCTATGGCATCTTTGAACGGCCCTTCCGGACGATCGGCCACAGCTACGCCGATACCGCCTACCTCGTCATTGTTCTTTATGTCGTTGCCTCCGAAGTACAGATAATATTTGTCTCCTTTTTTGACAATCGCCGGAGCCCATAGAGCATATTTAACCCAAGGTACGTCTCTTATGTGCAGGATTTCGGGATGCTTGGTCCAGTTTACGAGGTCGGGCGACGAGAATGCGTCGAAGTGAGTCTGGAGTACAAATTCGCCAATGTTGCGGTCAAATTTGCGTTCAAGATCTGCTTTGTATTTTTCCACATCATCGCCATAGAGTCGCGACAGAGTGGGGTAGATCCAGACTTCTTTGCCGAACACGATTCCCTCGGGGTCGGCATACCAGCCGGGGAAGACCGGGTTTACCGCGCTTGCTGCTAAGGCGGTGGCTACAGATATGCCAAGGGCTATCGACTTGAGATTAGTTGTCATAATTGTGATATTGATAATGAGTTTATGCAAATCTAAGAATAAATAACCGTTTCTGCAATATTGCGGTTTTGTTGCAATTTTGTTTCGTGTCTGAATATCTGTGTTTTGCTTTGAAAGAAGAATATTTAACAAGAATTAAACAAACATGTTTCTGTGAGACATA
>JAIDKP010000295.1:3273-7595 GCA_029051445.1 Muribaculaceae bacterium
CCCCCCCCTAAAGCTTGTTGAAGCTTATGTATTATAAGTAATTGGGGATAAAAGTATTGCAGGGATGGTTTCTAAATTGTAAATTGCGGGTGTTTTCGTGTTTCGATCTGTTTGAAATATTACTTTAAACTCAAATCATACCAATCATTACTTACTATGCCGAAGAATTTGATTAAGGTTCTTGCATGTGGCATGCTTGCAGCAGGCGGTACGTTTGCCGTTCATGCTGAGGCTCCTGTCAGTGCAAACCAGCAAGTTTCAGCGTGCACCGGTACTGTGGTCGACTCCGAGGGGGAACCCATTATCGGTGCTTCCGTATTGGTCGTTGGCACTACTCTTGGCGCTGCCACCGATTTCGACGGAAACTTCTCAATTCCCAATGTGAAAGTCGGTAGTACTCTCCACATTACCAGTGTAGGCTTTTCGCCTGTCGATGTGAAGTGGAACGGTACTCCGCTTAACATTACCCTTCGCGAGGATGCAAAGCTTCTCGACGAAGTTGTCGCCATCGGTTATGGCGTACAGAAAAAAGCAGACCTCACAGGTGCAGTGGGTGTCGTTAGTGTAAACGATGCTAAGAAGCTTCCTCAGACCGATATCGCTTCGATGCTTCAGGGTCAGGTGCCCGGTGTGTCTGTACAGACTTCATCGCAGCCCGGTGCGACAGCCAATGTGCGCATCCGTGGTATCTCTTCGTTTAACAATGTGGGCCCGCTCTACGTTATCGATGGTCTCATTGTAAACGATGCAGGAAACATCAACCCGAATGAAATCGAGACGATGCAGGTGCTCAAGGATGCATCGGCCGCAGCAATCTATGGTGCCCGCGGTGCCAATGGTGTGATCCTTATCACCACCAAGCACGGCAAGGCCGGCAAGCCGACTCTTGACATCACTGCCAACTACTCGTGGCAACAGATGCCCAGCAAGATCGAGATGATGGATGCCAATCAGTACATGAAGTACAACGAGCTTGGCTACATCAATGCCCAGATCGATTGGCCCGCAGCTGCCAACGGTGTTGTCCCCGGCTACATCCTGCCTAATACCGACTGGCAGAAGGCTGTGTTCCAGACCGGATTCACTCAGGACTACAACCTCATGTACACTCAGGGAACCGAGAATGTCCGTAACGCTATCGGCGGCGGCTATCTCGACCAGGAGGGTGTCATAGCCGGTCCGAAGTACAAGCGTGCTACATTCCGTGTGAACACAGATGCGACTTATGGCATTCTGACAGTGGGTGAAAACGCTACGTTCTACTACACGGAGGCCAATCCCTGGCAGGGTGGCTCATTTGCCGGCGCACTCCAGTCACCGGCAGTCACTCCGGTTTATGATGACTCCAATGTCGGAGGCTATGGCCATGGTAGCTCAATGTTCCCACACTACATTACCAATCCTGTTGGTAATCAGGCATCGGTGGACGCCCGCAATACTTCATACCGTATGGTCGGAAACATTTTTGCAGAGCTGAAGTTCCTGAAGCATTTTACCTATAAGTTCAATATGGGTCTTGATGCAGTGTGGAACCGTGGCAAAGCGCTTAATCACTACTGGTCGCTCCGTACAAATGACGATACAACGCATAAGGATCTTCTTTCGGAGTCAGCTAACAGCCGCTCGACATTCCTCATCGAGAATACTCTCACATGGAACCAGTCGTTCGATAAGCATAACATTACAGCACTTGTAGGTTTCACATCTGAGGATGTAAACTGGCACAACCTCAGTGCAAGTACCTATGACCAGCAGTACGACGGCCTCGCACAGATCACTCTTGGTACCATACAGAACAATATGAGCGGCAGTGAGGAAGAGCGTCGTATGGCATCGTGGCTTGCCCGTGTTGACTACAACTACGACTCGCGTTACTATCTGCAGGTCAACTTCCGTTCCGATGCCTGCTCGAAATTCGGCCTTGCAAACCGCCGCGGTAACTTCCCCTCGTTCTCGGCCGGCTGGCGTCCGACTCAGGAAGGCTTCTGGGAGGATCTCGGTGTGTCAAGTGTGATCAACAACCTTAAGCTTCGTGGAAGCTGGGGTAAGATCGGTGACATGCAGTCGCTTGGAAACTACTCCTATCAGTCAACGGTATCATCTTACCAGCCTCTCATCGGTCTGAACAACATGTGGAACTGGTATGGGCTTCTTAATGACAAGATTATTCCCGGAGCTCTTGCCACTACCCGTGTCAACAACAACCTGAAGTGGGAGACCAAGACAACAGCCAATATCGGTATTGATTTTGAACTTCTCAACAGCCGACTCTCCGGTAGCTTCGAGTGGTTCACGTCGACAACATCCGATCTTCTCTACAATATCAACACAGCATACGCTACCGGTACACCTTCGCTGTGGACCAACTATGGCAAGATGTGCAACAGCGGTGTGGAATTCAATGTCCTGTGGCGTGATATGGCGGGCGAGTTCACATACTCGATCGGTGCCAATATAGCCACTGTCCGCAACAAGGTGCTTCGTCTCGGCACAACCGATGTTTATGATGCCAATTCAAGCCGCACTGAGGTGGGTCACTCTATCAGTGAATTCTATCTGATTCCTGTGGACGGCATCTTCCAGTCGAAGGATGAGGTCTATGCCCACACCACAACGCTTGCCAACGGAAGTGTGGCTGTGATACAGCCTACTGCCGAGCCTGGAGATATCCGCTATGTAGATACCAACGGCGACGGACAGATCACACAGGACGACCGTGTCTATGCCGGTTCGCCGCTTCCCAAATTCGAGGCCGGCCTTACCGCATCTCTTGAGTGGCGTGGTCTTGATTTCAGCATGTTCTGGACATCACGCTATGGCAACAAGATCTATAACTCGACACGCTCCGGTATTCTTGCTACCTATGTCAACAGCATGCCTGCCGACTACAAACCCTGGACATGGGACAGCCCATCCAATACTGATCCGCGCATGTATGCCAATGCCTCAAACAATACGCTGGCCAATACCGATCGTTTCCTTGAGAACGGCTCGTTCCTCCGCCTGAAAAACCTTCAGCTCGGTTACAGCATTCCGCAGAGTATCTCAAAGCGTTTTGGTGTACAGCGTCTCCGCATGTATATCAGCGGCCAGAATCTCTGGACTATCACCAAATATAAGGGATATGATCCTGAGTTCGCATCGGGCAATGTATTCGCTCAGGGCTACGACAGTGGCGCATTCCCCAACACTCGCCAGTACAACGTTGGTCTTCAGGTTCAGTTCTAAATCAACATCCAATCATTGTAAAGGCAATTATTACAAAGAATTCTCATGAAAAAAAATATAATAAAAGCACTTGCCGGCCTGCTTCTTCTCTCCGGGGCTTCCTCTTGTGGCAACGACTGGTTGTCGCTTTCGGATCCCAACCACTTCACAGCCGACCAGTACTGGCAGACAGAGGATGACTTCGAGTCGGGTCTTGCTGCCGCATACCGCTATCAGCGTCAGAGCGAGGGTGGTTTCGCCCGCTGGTATCATCAGCTTATGGTTCTCCGCAGTGACGAGGGTTATTCTACATCACCCAATACCACTATCACGTCTTACGGAAACTTCTTGCATGATCCTTATATTGCAAAGAACGAGGCTGCGTATATCAGCCCGTGGCGCGATGCCTATACTCAGATCTATTATGCAAACCAGGTACTTGACGCTCTTAACAGCAACGGACCTTCGGTACTCACTGAGGCGCGCATTAAGGAGATCCGTGGACAGGCTCTCTTTATCCGTGCAAGTGCCTACTGGTGGATGGCTTCGCTTTACGGCAAGACCATCAAGCAGACTACGGCCACTACTTCCGACGGTCTTGGCGAGGGTTTTATGCCTCAGTATGAGGGTTATCATTTCGCTCTTGCCGATCTTGAGGAGGCTGTGACACTGCTTCCCGCAAGCTGGCCCGCCGCTGATCTCGGCCGCATGACAAAGGGTGCATGCTACGGTCTTATGAGTCGCCTTAACATGCAGCTTGCCGGCATGTGCAAGCGTCCGGCATCCATTGATCCGGAGGCAGCGAGTCATGCAAGCGAAGAGACCGGTTACTGGCAGGCCGCCAAGAAGAACTGTGAGGATCTTTTTGCGCTTAACCTCTATAGCCTTGTTCCCAACTATGTCGATAACTTCACAAGCCTTGCGGAGTTTAATTCAGAGTCGATCTGGGAGCTTCCTTATATGTATACCGGAACCGGCAGCTATGTCGGAGACTATCATGGATTCCATCGTCCACAGTATCTTGGCCTGTATATGGCTTCGTCGGGCGGCGGCGCATGGGATGATGTGTCGGCACGTGAGTGGCTTCTTGACGAATTCGACAAGGAGCCTGACAA
>JAIDKP010000296.1 GCA_029051445.1 Muribaculaceae bacterium
CAAGCCTATCAAGTATGTGGGTATGGGTGAGAAGCTCGATGCTCTCGATGTCTTTCATCCCGACCGTATGGCCGACAGTATTCTCGGCAAGGGTGATATTGTATAGCTCGTGGAGAAGGCTCAGCAGCAGTTCGACGAGAAGCAGGCTCGCGAGATGCAGCGCAAGATCGCCAAGAATCAGTTTAATTTCAATGATTTCATGGCGCAGATACAGCAGATCAAGAAGATGGGTAATCTGAAGGATCTCGCGGCCATGATCCCCGGCATGGGCAAGATGCTTAAGGATGTCGATATAGACGATGACGCTTTCAAGGGTATTGAGGCTATAATCAACTCAATGACAGCCAAGGAGCGTGAGAATCCGCAAATAATAAATGTGAGCCGCCGCCAGCGTATCGCCAAGGGCTCGGGTACATCGCTTCCTGAGGTGAACCGTCTTCTCAAGCAGTTTGAAGAAACGCGCAAGATGATGAGGGTTGCCGCGACAATGAAGAATCCGATGCAGATGATGCGGAACATGCGTCGCCGATAAATGCAGTTAAACAAAATAGAATTCATATAATTATGCCAACGATAATCGACGGAAAAAAGACCTCAGCCGATATAAAGCAGGAAATTGCGCGTGAAGTCGCGGAAATAGTAGGAAAGGGTGGCAAAAGGCCTCATCTTGCCGCTATACTTGTAGGACATGACGGCGGTAGCGAAACGTATGTCGCCGCCAAGATACGCGCATGTGAGGAATGTGGTTTCAAATCGTCGCTTATCAGGTATGAAGTCGATGTAACTGAAGAGACTCTTCTTGGTGAGATCGCCAGACTTAACGCTGACGATGATGTCGACGGCTTTATCGTGCAGTTGCCTCTTCCCCGTCACATCAATGCCGACAATGTGATCAAGGCAATTGATCCGTCGAAAGATGTCGATGGTTTTCATCCGATCAATGTAGGGCATCTCATGATTGGTCTGCCCGGTCTTCGTCCTGCTACTCCTGCCGGAATCATGGAGCTTCTGCGCCGTTATAATGTGCCCGTCAAGGGTGGCCGCGCGGTAGTGCTTGGCCGCAGCAACATTGTGGGCAAGCCTATGGCTATGATGCTTATGCAGAAGGGTGACAATGCAGATGCCACAGTTACAGTGTGTCACAGCGGGACAAAGAATATCAAGGAGATATGCCGTGAGGCCGATCTGATTGTCGCAGCTCTCGGTGTTCCGGGATTCCTGACCGCCGACATGGTGAAGGATGGTGCGGCTGTGATTGATGTAGGTACCACTCGTGTGCCTGATCAGAGTCGTAAAAGCGGGTTCAGGCTCTGTGGCGATGTCGATTATGAGAATGTCGCGCCTAAGTGCGGATTTATCACTCCTGTACCCGGTGGTGTGGGCCCGATGACGATTGTATCGCTGATGCAGAACACGCTGAAGGCGGCTAAAAACCGCCAGCAGGCATAAGCAGAAGTATGCTCCAGTTTTTGATTTCTGACAAGGATCTGCGCCACACTCCTGTGGCGCAGACCGAAATAGCTCTTGCGGGGGGATGCCGGTGGATTCATATTCCTTCGGGGCTCTCACAGAATGAACTTGACTCAATAGAGAGTCTGTGCAGGCAGTCGGGGGCTTTTCTCACGGTGGATGATGATGTCGCTCTGACGGATAAGAGGCGTTTTCACGGTGTTCTTCTAAATGCCGGACATGAGAAGAGTGCTACGGAGGTGAGAGCCGGTCTTGGCGCACATGCTGTGGTAGGTGTTGAGGTTGATGACGCGGCCATGTTGCCTTCGCTCATGAAGAATGACATAGATTATGCCGTTTTTGATGTTGACCGCAATGGCATGGAGCGTGCAGTAGAATTTGCCGGAGAGAGCGGAATGCGTCATGTACCTCTTGTCGCAAGGGGCTGCAGGCTGACCAGGGAGAATATAATGACGCTGATGAGTGCCGGATTCAATGGAATCCTTACAGCAAGCGACTCGCTTGAGTCAGCACTTCCTACCGAGTTTCTGAAGTCGTTGACAGATGAGCTCCACACCCGATTCTGATAATCTGAGGGGAGGAGGCAGGTCTCTTCTGTTGAAGATCGCAGCTCCGGTTGTGATCGGTCTTGCGGTTGTCATATGGCTTTTCAGCCGTGAGTTTAATGTCGAAGCACTCAGCGAGATAAAAGTCACTTCGGTGACAGTCGCGGCAATAGTCGCCGCTCTGGCCGCGGTGTGGATGCGCGATTTCGGGATGGCATGGCGCTTCAGGTGTCTTACGGGGCGTGACCTGAAGTGGAGTGCCACGTGGCGCACGACATTTCTGTGTGAGTTCACATCGGCTATAACACCTTCGTCGGTAGGAGGGAGTGCTCTGAGCATGATATTTCTGAAGCGGGAGGGTATTAATATCGGCCGCGCTACAACGCTCACGATGACGATACTTTTTCTCGACGAGCTTTTTTTTGTTATATTCTGCCCTGTAATCGCTCTGGTTATATCGCATCATTCGCTTTTTGACATCGGTCCCGGAAAGCTTAACGGCGGCATGGAGGTGGCCTTCTGGATTGTGTATGGTGTGATCTCTGCCCTGACTATCGGCCTTTTTCTGGGTATTTTCATTATTCCAAAGGCTGTCAGGAAGTTGCTTGATAAGCTTTTTTCTTTTCGTCTGCTGATGAAATGGCATGACGATGCCGTCAATATCGGCGATAACATGATCGCTACATCAAAGGCTATAAAGAAATATAAGCTTAAATGGTGGTTTGAGGCGTTCATGGCGACGTGTGTGAGCTGGACAGGAAGGTATCTGGTGGTCAACGCTCTTTTCTGGGGCTTTGTGCCGGGTGCGGATCAGGTTGTGGTGTTCGGACGGCAGTTTGTAGTATGGGCTCTGCTCATGTTCAGTCCTACCCCCGGTGGTAGCGGTGTCAGCGAGTGGCTTTTCAAGGAGTATTACGGAGATCTGATCGGTGCCGGAGGGGTTGTCATGATCGTTGCGGTGCTGTGGCGGATGCTTACCTACTATATCTATCTGTTTATAGGCTTTCTTCTGTTGCCAACTTTATTTAAGAAAAAACATGATTGTCTTCCCCAACGCTAAGATCAACATCGGTCTTGACATATTGCGTCGCCGTGACGACGGGTATCATGACATATGCACGGTAATGTATCCGATCGGATGGCGTGACATACTTGAGGTCGTGCCATCGAAATCCGGAGAAATGACACTTACGGTAACCGGAAATCATGTGGATTGTCCTGTAGAGAAGAATCTGGTGATGAAAGCAGCCCGTCTGCTTGCGAGTGTCGCCGATGTTCCTGCTTCAGACATTTATCTGCACAAGGTGATACCCGATGGTGCCGGAATGGGCGGGGGGAGTGCCGATGCGGCTTTCACTCTGATTGCACTAAATGAAATGTACTCTTTAGGCAAGAGTCGCGAGGAGCTTGCATCACTTGCCTCGCGTCTTGGTGCCGATTGTCCGTTTTTCATTTACAACAGGCCGCTTCTGGCCGAGGGAACCGGCGAGAAGTTCAGCGAGGTGAATATAGATCTTGGCGGATATGGTATTGTCGTGGTGAAGCCAGATTTCGCGATATCGACCGCTGAAGCATATGGCGGTGTCGTACCTGCCGTTCCGGAGTCGCATCTTGCCGATCGTCTTTCGGTCGCTCCGGAAAAGTGGAAGGATATTGTCGGGAATGATTTTGTCAGGCATCTTGATAAGAAGTATCCTCTGATCGGTGAGATGACGGCGATGCTTTATGCCAAAGGTGCGATCTACGCTTCGATGACCGGAAGCGGATCGGCTGTTTATGGTATCTTTGAGGACAGTGACACTGCTGACATGGTGAGGTCGGAGATGGAGAAACTGCCAGAGTGCCGGAAAATTTATTCAGGCAACCTGTAGTGTCTGAACGTTGTACCGTCGTTTTTTGTTTTATTAGTGAAAAAGATGCGCCGGATCCGGTGCATTGGCAATGTTTTTGCTGATAGAAATAAAAAAAAGAATATATAAATAATATGGGACATAATAAGAACAACCGATTCAACAACGATAAGCAGGGTGACAAGCCTAATGAAGGTTTCATAAACGAGGAAGTGCCGGAAAATGTAACTGTAGGTGATGTGGCCGAGCAGCCGGATGATTCAACTGCCTGCGAAGGCAATTGCGACGAGATCGAGTCTCTGAAAACTCTTCTGCAGCAGAAGGAAGAAGAGGTCGAGAAGGAAAAGAAGGAGTATCTGTTCCTGATGGCTGAGTTTGACAACTTCAGGAAGCGGACTATGAAAGAAAAGGTCGAGATACTCAAGAATGGTGCCGAAAACGCCATGAAAGGCATTCTGCCTATTGTCGATGATTTTGAGCGCGGACTTGATGCAATCAAGGACTCGTCGGACGCCGATACAGTGAAGGAGGGCATGACTCTGATCTATAATAAGTTTGTCAAATATCTTGAACAGAACGGCGTGAAGGTAATGGAAACAGCCGATGCCGTTTTTGACCCGGAGACTCATGAGGCAGTGGCAATGATACCGGCCGAGAGCGATGACAAGCGGAATAAGATTATCGACACGGTCATGAAGGGCTATACAATGAACGGAAAGGTAATCCGCCATGCCAAGGTTGTGGTCGCTCAGTGATTTATGCTTTCAGATTTCAGACAGAGGTTAGATAATGGCAAGCAAAAGAGATTTTTATGAGGTTCTTGGCGTTGGTAAGGACGCAAGTGCCGACGAGATAAAAAAAGCATACCGCAAACTTGCTCTCAAGTACCATCCCGACCGTAATCCCGGTGATAAAGAGGCAGAGGAAAAGTTCAAGGAGGCGGCTGAGGCATATGATGTGCTCAGTAACGAAGAGAAACGCAAGCGTTATGATCAGTTCGGTCACTCGATGGGTCCACAGGGCTTCGGCGGCGGTGACGGCGGCGCGTATTACAGTACGGGCGGTTTCTCGATGGAGGATATTTTCGCTCAGTTCGGCGATATCTTCGGCGGCCATTTCGGCGGCCAGTGGGGTGGAGCGGCAGGCGGCCGCTCATCGCGTCGTCAACGCAAGGGGGGCGATATACGTATCAGGGTAAAGCTTACTCTTGAGGAGATCTCAAAGGGTGTCACAAAGACGCTGAAAATACCTACGCTGACTAAGTGCGAGTACTGTAACGGTACGGGTGCCAAGGACGGAACCGCTCTCAAGACGTGTCCGACCTGTCACGGTCATGGCCGTGTGCTCACTACACAGCAGACCATGTTCGGTGCCATGCAGAGCGAGACTATATGTCCGGAGTGTGATGGCGAGGGACGCATCGTCACGGAGACCTGTCAGCATTGCCACGGCGAGGGTGTGACCCGCAAGGAGAATGTGGTTAGTTTCAATATTCCGGCCGGTGTGCAGGACGGACAGACTCTGTCGCTTCCCGGCAAGGGTAATGCGGCACGACATGCCGGAGTGCCCGGTGATTTGCTCGTAGTGATTGAAGAGCAGAAGCATCCTGAGCTTATACGTGACGGGAATGATCTGATCTACAATCTGATGCTCGATATACCTACAGCGGCTCTCGGTGGCTCGGTGGAGGTTCCGACTATTTCCGGACGTGCAAGGCTTAAGATCGCTGCCGGAACTCAGCCTGGCAAGGTGCTTCGTCTAAGAGGCAAGGGATTGCCGTCGACCGACGGATATGGTACCGGTGACGAGCTTGTGAATGTTATGGTTTATGTGCCTGAGACTCTGACCGAGAAGGAGAAGTCGGCGTTTGAGTCGCTGCAGAATGAGCCTAACGTAAAGCCTACTGAGGCTACCAAGACACGTCTTTTCAGTAAGCTACGTCATATTTTTGACAAGAAGGAGGAGATCTGAGTCTAATTATTCTTCCTCAGAACCGAGGGAGAAGATCTGAGTCATTCTCTGCCATTTTCCTGCTGATGTCGATCCGGGAAGACATTTCTGAAATTGTCCGACGTATTCTTCCCATTCGGCCTGTCGCGGCAATGTCGCAAGACGCTCCATAGCCTGGCCGAAATCGATATCGTCGGGCATTTGCAGGACCATCACAAGCTTGTTTCCAAGTATATAGATGTCCATGTCGGAAATTCCGACCTCGCGTATTCCGGCGATGATTTCCGGCCAAACGTTTGCATGGGCGTCTATGTATCTGTCGATGAGTCCCTGGTCTTCGATCAGGTCAAGTGTCTGAATAAACCGTTGCATAGTGCTTAATGGTGCAGATTAAAAATAGAGATGTTGTAATCGTAGGGCAAATATACCGAATAATTAATTAACTTTGTAGGGTATGGCGTATAAGACAAGGCGCCAGCCAGAAACAGAACCAGATGACAGAAAACAAGGATCTCGATCAGCTTATAGTCGAAGGAATACAGGAGCGAAAGGGGAAAGGTATAACGATAGTTGATCTCTCGGATGTCGACGGAGCCGGAATGGACCGTTTCATCATATGCGAGGGGACTTCCTCGATGCATGTCTCGTCGATAGCCGACAGTGTGCGCGAGTATGTTCAGGAAACCGGCGGAATAAAGCCGTATAATTACGACGGTTACAAGAACTCACAGTGGATTGTGATCGATTACGGCAGTGTGCTGGTGCATGTCTTTATCACCGAGACAAGACAACTCTACAATCTTGAAGAACTCTGGAGTGACGGTAAGGTCACCAAGATCGCCGATCTTGACTGAAAAGCCTCAGATTCTTAAAAATAACACGAATTCATCAGCCTTCACTACAACAGATGTTACCGAATACTCCCAAGAAGAAGCGGACGATCAAATTCAGCATGTACTGGATGTATGCTGTCATATTGGTCTGTCTGGCAGGATTGTTTTATTTGGAAGATAATATTCCATCGAAACCGGTGAACTATTCCGATTTCGAGAAATATGTGGAATCGGGAGGCGTGAAAAAGATAGTGGTTTTCTCAAAGAAGCAGCAGGCCGAAGGTTTCCTGACTGATTCTCTTGCAAAATCACTGTTTCATGAGACACAGCTTCGTGTCGATGGCCAAGGAAATGTGTCGGCCCGTGTCATCACCGATATCCCGTCGGCCGATAAGCTTCAGGATAAGATCGACCAGTGGAAGGCGCAAGGCGTTTTCGACGGTGATGTGTCGTATGAGCGTGAAAGCGATTTCTTCTCGCTTCTGTGGACGTTTGGTCCGGTGCTCCTGCTGATCGGCTTCTGGATTTTCTTTATGCGCCGCATGTCGGGGCGCGACGGCGGTGGAGGTCCCGGCGGAGTCTTCAGTGTAGGAAAATCGAAAGCACAGATATTTGACAAGGACGGCCCTGTGAAGGTTACATTCAAGGATGTGGCGGGGCTGTCGGAGGCAAAGACTGAAATCGCTGAGATAGTGGAGTTTCTGAAGAATCCACAGCGCTACACCGATCTCGGCGGCAAAATACCTAAGGGCGCTCTGCTTGTGGGCCCTCCCGGAACAGGTAAGACGTTGCTTGCCAAGGCTGTTGCAGGAGAGGCAAATGTGCCGTTCTTCTCGATGTCGGGCAGCGATTTCGTGGAGATGTTTGTGGGAGTGGGCGCATCGCGAGTGAGAGATCTCTTCCGTATGTCTCTTATAAACATCT
>JAIDKP010000297.1 GCA_029051445.1 Muribaculaceae bacterium
GTGCATATTCGCTATATTTACCCGGTAAGTCTTGGACAGTGCCTTTGCCTTCCATGACAAACAGATGGTCGACGGTCGTGTCGAGGAAGAAGCGGTCATGGCTGACAATGATGACGCATCCTTTGAAGTCTGCCAGATATTCTTCAAGTATGCCGAGGGTGACGATGTCGAGGTCGTTTGTCGGCTCGTCGAGTATCAGGAAGTTGGGTGACTGCATCAGTACGGTTGCCAGATGCAGGCGGCTTCGCTCTCCGCCGCTGAGGGTGGATATGCGCTTGCGCTGGTCGGCCGGCGAGAAGAGGAATTTCTGCAGGAATTGCAGCGGCGAGAAATGCTGGCCCCCGTTTACGACGATGTCTTCTGCGAGTTCGGTCACAGCGTCGACAACGGTCTTTTGCGGGTCAAGCGACAGACCTTCCTGGCAATAGTAGCCGAATCTGACCGTTTCTCCAAGATTCCATTCTCCGCTGTCAGGCGGGATTATGCCTTGCAGGAGTTTGATGAATGTTGTCTTTCCCGCGCCGTTGGGGCCGATGATGCCGACTTTTTCATAGCGTGAGAATGTATAGGTGAAGTCATCGAGAACAAGGCGTTCTCCAAATCGTTTTGTCACTCCCTTTGCCTCGAAGATCTTTGATCCTATGTAGGTGGAACTGACATTCAGCTCAACGTTTTTCTCGCGAAGGTCTATTGACTTTGCATGTGATTTCAGCTCATGAAACGCGTCGATACGGAATTTTGCCTTACCGGCTCTGGCTTGTGGCTGCCGGTTCATCCATTCCTGTTCCCGACGCAGTGTGTTGCGCGATCGCGCGAGGTCGGCGGCCATTGCCTCGATGCGCTCGGCTCTGCGCCGCAGGTAGTATTCGAAATTTCCGTCGTAGGCGTAGAGCTGTGTCCGGTCTATCTCGATGATGTGGTTGGTGACACGGTCAAGAAAATATCTGTCATGGGTAACCATGAGGAGTGCCGAACGCGTGCGTCGCAGATAGTTTTCAAGCCATTCGACAGTAGGGATGTCGAGATGGTTTGTCGGCTCATCGAGTATAATGATCTGCGGATTTGCCACAAGAACGGCAGCGAGCGCCACGCGTTTGCGTTGTCCGCCCGACATTTTGCCGAGCGGGAAATCGCGTCTGTTTTCTCCGAGCTGGTCTGTGAGTCTTATGAATTGTCCTGAGAGCTCGTTAGCGTCATCGTGGCTCATGCCGCCGGCAATGGCTTCTGTCTCGATGCGTGCGGCTTCGGTTGATATCGTGGCGTTGTCGGGGAAGCATGGTGACTGCTCTAGGAATCCTACCGTGACCCCTTCGCGGTTTGTCA
>JAIDKP010000298.1 GCA_029051445.1 Muribaculaceae bacterium
ATAGGCTGCACCTACGGAGGCCCGACGGAGTTCAACTACCGCGGAGTCATGATCGCCGACTCTATCCCCATCAACTGGCCCGACCATTACATCAAGTATTATTACGAAAACAATCCATGGCTTTATGACGACATCTACATGGATCTGACGTTTGTGGATGTTTTCGACCGTCTCGGACTCGACGCTCCTGTCGACTCGTTCGCTTTGGCATTTGCCAACGCAGGATATGATCTGTGGCATGGGAATCAGGCAGCCCGATACAATATCCTATATAAAGGCATCATGCCTCCGGAATCTGGTCACTGGCGCAACTCGCCTCATGCCGACGACATCGATTTTCAGATCGAGGCCGACTTCGCAGGACTTATGAGTCCGGGCATGCCACAGACAGCCTCGGAGATCTCCGACAAGATCGGCCATATACTTGCCTATGGCGACGGCTGGTATGGCGGTGTATATGTGGCCAACATGTACGCACTGGCTTTTGTGAGCGACGATATAAATTATATCGTGACCGAGGCTCTGAAGTCGATCCCCGAGCAGAGTTTATACCACAAGGTGATCTCAGACGTGATCGGCTGGTGCCGCCAGTATCCCGACGACTGGAAACAGACCTGGGCTGAGGTCGAGAAGCATTATGATAATGACAAGTGGTGTCCCGAAGGTGTATATGCTCCGCTCAATATCGACGCTACTATCAACAGCGCGTATATAGTGATCGGCCTTCTATACGGGCAGGGTGATTTCTTCAAGACCATCGACATCTCTACACGCTGCGGCCAGGACTCGGACTGCAATCCAGCCTCGGCAGCCGGCATACTCGGCACAATGATGGGTTACAGCAACATACCTGAACGCTGGATGAAGAATCTTCGCGAGGTCGAGGATATGAATTTCGCCTACACCGATATCTCGCTCAACAAGACATACAAGATGAGCATGGATCAGGCTATGCAGCTGATCGAAAGAAACGGAGGCAAGATCGACGAAAACGAGGTGAGCATAAAGACACAGAAGGTCGAGCCGGTACGCTTCGAGCAGTCGTTCCCGGGTCTCTATCCTGTAAAGCAGGTGGTGCACAATGACAACACTGTCTCAGATATCGGCACTATCGAATTTGAAGGAACCGGAATAGCCGTGAACGGAGAAGTGCGCTCCGCCGATCAGAGCTATGTCGCAGAGATAGAAGCCTATCTCGACGGAAAACTTGTCGAGAGTTTCAAAATGCCGGCAGCATTCCACGACCGCCGTCTGGATATATTCTGGACCTACGAGCTGCCGAAAGGAAAGCACACTCTTGAGTTCAAATGGCTAAATCCTGCCGAGGGTGTATCAATCAGATGTCCGAACCACATCATTTATTCGGATCAGCCGGCGACTGACAACCATCAGTGAGGTTACGGAGTCAGCTGATGAGGGAGTAGCCTTTGGGGCGACGTGCGTCACGCATCGTCATCTCGGAGGCTATTTTCATGTTCTCCTGACGTTGCAATGAGGGGTCGGTGTCGAGTATCTGCCCGACATCGCGCCGTGTCATCTCTACAATCTGCCCGTCGGCTGCAAGCGAAGCTATATGCAGATCAAAGGCGATACCGCTCTGCATAGTGCCCTCGAGATCGCCCGGACCGCGCATCTTCAAATCGGCTTCAGCAACTACAAAACCATCGGTCGTAGAGGTCATGATCTCGAGCCTGCGTCGGGTTTCTTTTGCAATCTTGAGTTTTGACATGAGTATGCAGTAACTCTGGTCGCCGCCACGCCCGACACGTCCGCGCAACTGATGCAGCTGGCTGAGTCCAAAGCGCTCGGCATTCTCAATGATCATGACAGTGGCGTTGGGAACGTTGACTCCAACCTCAATCACAGTCGTTGCCACAAGTATGCGCGCCTGCCCCGATGCGAAGAGCTGCATCTGCCAGTCTTTTTCTGCGGGTTTCATGCGTCCGTGAACCATTGCCACGCGATAGTGCGGAAATGTATCCCTGATGATCTCAAATCCTTCTTCAAGTGATCTGAGATCGAGTTTTTCATTTTCTTCAATGAGCGGATAAACGATATAGGCCTGGCGACCCTTGGCAAGTTCGCCTCCAAGCGCACGATAGACCTGCGCGCGCTGCTGATCGAACCGCAGAAGTGTCTGCACCGGCTTTCGGCCCGGCGGCAACTCGTCGATCACCGACACGTCAAGGTCACCGTAGACAGTCATGGCAAGTGTGCGCGGTATAGGCGTGGCTGTCATCACAAGCACATGCGGCGGAATGTCGGTGTTTTTCTTCCACAGCCTTGCACGCTGAGCCACACCGAAGCGGTGTTGCTCGTCGATCACGGCGAGTCCGAGGCGCTTGAACTGCACTGTATCTTCAATCAAGGCATGGGTTCCGACAAGGATATTTAGCGATCCGTCGAGCAAACGGCGATGAATCTCGCCACGCTCACGCGCAGATGTCGAGCCGGTGAGCAAGGCTATCGAGACACCAGCTCTGGATGCCATTCCCCGCAAGGTCTCGTAGTGCTGTCCGGCAAGAATCTCGGTCGGCGCCATCATGCAGGCCTGAGTATCATTGTCAAGGGCGATGAGCATCGACATGAGAGCAACAAGTGTTTTTCCGCTACCTACATCACCCTGCAACAGGCGGTTCATCTGCCTTCCGGAATTCATGTCGGCACGTATCTCTTTTATGACCCGCTTCTGCGCGCCGGTCAGCTCAAACGGGAGGCATGTGCTATAAAAGTTATTGAAGATGTTTCCGATATGCGGGAAGAGGAGTCCGCGCAGACCCGGGGTGCGTTTGCGGCTGTAGCGCTGTATGTTCAACTGCAGGAAGAAAAGTTCCTCGTATTTCATGCGCTGACGCGCACGCTCGAGCATGGCCAAATTGTCGGGGCAATGCATCTGCCACAAAGCATCGTTGAGCGGCATGAGGTTGTGCCGGACCATTATATCGGCCGGCAGCACTTCCGGAACATTGACAGCAGCCGTCAGAGCGGCAGCCGCCCACGCCATGAAGTTGCGCGTGGTGATGCCACTGCGCCGCAACGCTTCGGTAAGGGGATAAACTCCACGCAATGCCGCAGAAGCAGTGATCGCCTGCGGCAAATCTATCTCGGGATGCACCATGCTCCAACGACGGTTGAACTGCTTTGGCTGCCCGAAAAGGACGTACTCGGTGTCTGTACGGTAGGCCTTGCGTATTTCTTTTGTACGGCGAAACCATACAATCTCCATCGTAGCCGAGCCGTCGGAAAAAAGCCCTACCAGACGTGTCTTCGCCCCTTCGCCATGTCCGGTGAAGGATATGAAGCGTCCACGCACCTGCACCGAGGGCATGTTGTCGCCCTGGAAATCAATGATCCTGACGATGGTCGACCGGTCTATATAGTGTGTCGGGAAGTTATATACCATATCATAGGCCGTGACAATGCCGAGCTCATCTTTGAGCAGACGGGCCCGCTTCGGACCTATGCCTTTGATATAGGCGATATCTATGTCGCGCAACGGCCTCATCAATCTCCGGTCTCGATAAAATACCGGGCTACAGCAAGGTCGACCGGGCGTGTGATCTTCAGGTTGCGCTCGCGGCCAGGGAGCAGGCGTATATCGTTGAAACCAGCGGCAGCCATCATCGAGGCTTCATCGGTAAACTCCGGACTATATGGCATGTCGAATGCCTTGCGCAGTTTATCGGCCGGAAATGCCTGGGGTGTCTGTACCGCACGATAGAGAGAACGGTCGACGGGATCCGAGGCTACTCCATCGGGGCGCATGTGGCGTATGGAATCGGTAATCGGTATCGCCGGGATCACTCCGTCGGCACCGGTCGATGCCAGGACATCGGCAACCTCAGCGATATATGAGGGCTGCACGAGCGGCCGGGCCGCATCGTGAACCATGATCACCGCATCTGGCTCAACTTCTCCCAACGCGTCAAGTCCATTTCTGACCGACTGCCATCGTGTGTCGCCTCCAAATGCAATCGGCCCGGGATCGAGCCCGTCGCCAGCACACAGCTCAATCCAAAACGAATGCATCGGGCGGCTGACGACTGTGACGATATCGGCCGATGGCAACACTTGGCGGAAAGCCCGCAGAGTGTGGCACAGCACCGGGTGTCCGCACAGATCAAGAAACTGCTTCGGCACCGAAGATCCAAAACGGCTCCCGGTGCCTCCAGCAACAATTATAGCGTAGATTTTCATTGCGTCGGTGTTGTCGTTATGGCAAAGCTAACCAAAATCCGGCAAGCCGACAAATCATATAGCATCAATACTTGTGGTCGGCCGCTTCCATCTCACGCGGAGTAAGCGGCTTAGCTCCCATCCTGCGCCAGACATATGCGATATATGCGACTACAAACGGGATCAGCAGCGACACCCAACTCATGACTTCGAGAGTATAGCATGTTGAGGAGCTGTTGTATATTGTCAGGGAACTCCCCGGATCGGTGTTCGACACAAGATAGGGAGTGCTGTTATAACCGACTACCCAGAAGAGCGACAGAACAACAAGGACTGTACCCGCGCCACTGTACCACATGCCTTTGCTCCAGTATGTGGCAAATATCGATCTGATCATGCCGTAGAGCACCGCCACCACGCCTGCGACAAGTGCCAGCAGACACCACCACATCTCGATGTAGTTTACTGCAAACTTATATTTTACAGGCTCAAACACCACGCCAGAACCAGTTTGCACTGTCCGGTAGCCTGTAGCAGTGAAGAGCACCACTAAAAAAGCGAGGAAAAGAACAACAAAAACAGAGCCGTTGATGAGAAGCGCCTTGCGGTTGCGGCGGTAGAGAAACGGATCGTCGGCGATGTTGTTCATGAAAAATATCGCAGCCTGCGACCTGGCGAGAAACAGCACGGTAAAGCCAAGCAAAAGATTCCGCCAGTCGGCTATCACCTCGAATCCGTGTGTCGAGACCCAGCGCGATATAACCGGGGAGGATGCGTCAAGAATATTGCTGCGATCCACCGAGAAATTTCCGCCAAAGAAAAACATGCCCACGGCCACCCCGAGCAGCACACAGCCGATGCAGCCGTTGACAAAGAGCATCGTATCGAAGAAACGCGTTCCATAAATGTTGCCCTTGCGGGTGCGGAACTCGTAGCTCACAGCCTGAAATGTGAAGCTGAAAAGTATAAGCATCCACAGCCAGTAGGCTCCTCCGAAACTCGTAGAGTAATAGAGCGGGAAGGATGCGAAGAAAGCTCCTCCGAACACCACGAGTGTGGTGAAAGTAAGCTCCCATTTGCGTCCGAGCGAGTTGACCATGAGCGTAAGCTGCATCTTGTTTCGCGACGAGAACAGCAGGCTCTGTCCCCCCTGCACGAAAAGCAGGAATACAAGTATCGCGCCAAGCAGGGAAATGACAAACCACCAATAGACCTGAAGATGACACATTGACATATCCGTTCAGTTTTTAGTCAGACAATTCAAAATATTGACCCATCGCTGCCTTGCGTCTTATCACATTCACCATGATCGACACTTCGGCCGCAAGGAGAAGTGTGAAGAAGACAGCGAATAGAGTGAACGTCAGTACGACCGACGATGATGACACATAGGAGATGGCAGCCTGACGCGGCAACACTCCCTCGATCAGCCATGGCTGGCGTCCGACCTCGGCTGTCACCCATCCGGCTTCAGAGCAGATCCATGCAACAAACACGGTCATGATACCTGCGATCCGGATCCATCGCACTTCAAGCAGCTTAGGGCGCCAATAGAGCATCAGAAAAGCCATTATAAAGAATATCAGCAGATAGCCTCCGAAAATGATCATTATGTGAAACGAATAAAATGTCAACGCAACCGGGGGCACCGCCTCATAGGGAGAAGCCAGATACCCATAACCGAAATCCTTGTAACGGGCATTTATGATCTCGGTGGCAGCGGCCATCGCTTTTTCGTTTCCTGAAGCCTGCGCCCTGTCGAAGTCACGCAGTGCCTCATGGGCAATCTTACCCGAGACGATACGGTCGGCTACAGAAGGCACCTGGTAGACAGTACCGTCTTTATCCTTGCGATGCCCTGAAAGCAAATCATTGATTCCCGGCACAAAAGCATCGATATCACGGCTACAGAGATAAGAGAGCACCGCCGGCACCTCTATGCGGAAACTGAAAGGATCGGTTTCGCCAATGGTGCCCGGCTTAACTTCGGGATCGAGTATGCCGATGACAGTGAATCCCTGACGGTTGTGACCGTTGTATATTCCTTCCATTGCGGCAAGTTTCATCGGCTGAAACCGGGCCACATCGACAGCCGACCCGTCGCCACTCCACAGAGTGACTATCATGCCGACAGCGCCCACCCACGCTGCAACCCTGAACGAACGGACAGCAAACTCACGGTTTCGTTTCTTCATGAGCATCCAGCAGCTGACCGAGATTACAAACACTGCCCCGAGCACCCATCCGTTGGCTACAGCATGTATGAACTTATGGACGGCAACCGGATTAAACACCACCGCCCAGAAGTCGGTCATGACGTTGCGCATCTGTGCCGGGTCGAATGCCACTCCTGCAGGATTCTGCATCCACGCATTTGCGATAAGAATCCATGCTGCCGACAATGT
>JAIDKP010000299.1 GCA_029051445.1 Muribaculaceae bacterium
TGTGGTCGCTTGAATCCTTTGCGCGACCCTCGCGCTGAGCAATCCATACCGACTGGTTCTTCTCTGTGATACAGTAGTGTATGTATTCCGAGAGGTGTTTTGCGGCATCAAGAGCCTCATGGGTGCCTTTGAGTCCGCGGCGCACGATAAAACTCTTATTAAGTCTTACAAGATCTTCGATCCAGCTGTAAATCAATAGATTGTTGCCTATCGCAATTTCCGATGTCGGCAGGCCGGCTCTGATAAGGCACAGGTTTAGGAATGCCGAGTCGAGTACTATATCGCGATGATTGGTGATGAATGTCCTGGTTGACTGGTCTTTGATGCTGTTCATGCCTTCGCAGCTCAGCCCCGAAGTATATTTGCTGACAAGCATCTCCAGAAACGGATGCATTATTTTAAGTTGCAGCTCTTCTTTGCCTTTTATGCTTGCAAATCCTGCTGCAAACTCATCATAGTCAATGTCGGGGAGAACCCAGCGAACAGCGTGCTCGAATCCCGGCTCTTTAACCAGGGCAGCCATTTTCTCGGGAAACTGGTCGTCTTCGATCGGAGCTATATCGTTAAACTCTTCCTTGATCATGATTTTTTGTATTGCCGGGTAACCGGCTCTGATTGATTAATAATTCAGTTCTGCCTGTCAGTCGCCTTAGGCTGAAAGCATGGATAAACTCTTTGTTTTGATCGTGCAAATTTAGGAATTAAACCATACTCGGGGCTTAAAACAATGTTAAAATACAGTTGTATGTCAGTCAAAGGCTCCTGAGATTGATTCCTCCACTTCTTCTGTCGGCTCTTCGCTTACCGCGCCATACCATGTGCGCTCACAGAGGTCAAAGGGCGCAGCCGGGAATTTAACGTCCTGAGAGTAGGGGAGCGACGGGTCGGAATATACTTTCTTCATATACAATCCGTAGATCGGAAGTGCCATAGCGGCACCCTGTCCGTTGGCCATGTTGTTGAAGTGGATGTATCGTTCCTCGCCTCCGACCCATACACCCGATACAAGCTCGGGCGTAAAGCCCATGAACCAGCCGTCGGAGTTGGAGTTGGTTGTGCCTGTCTTGCCTCCCATGTTGGCAGTGATGTTGTATGGTGCGCGGCGCAACCGGTTGCCGGTGCCTCCGTCAACCACATTCTGAAGAATCGAGTTGATCTTATACCATGCGTCC
>JAIDKP010000003.1 GCA_029051445.1 Muribaculaceae bacterium
GGTAGTTGATGAGGATCATCAGGAAGACATTTTCGAGTATTTCAAGGAAAGCGAGAGCGATGATCTGAATGCTGCCATCAATGAGCTTGGTGCAGATTACACGGAAGATGAGATACGTCTGATGCGTATAAAATTCCTCAGCGAACTCGGTAACTGATGGAAGTCGCTGTCATAAAATACAATGCCGGAAATGTTTTTTCTGTTCTGAATGCGTTGTCGCGCCTTGGTGTCAAAGCTGTTCTGACGGATGATGCCGAGGTGATACGGCGTGCCTCGCATGTGATTTTTCCCGGCCAGGGAGAGGCTGCAGGCGCTATGGCATGTCTTCGTGCTACAGGGCTTGACAAAGTTATTGTCGGGTTGCGCCAACCGGTTCTTGGCATATGCATAGGCCAGCAGCTCATGTGCCGCCATAGCGATGAGGGTGATGTGGACTGTCTCGGAATATTTGATGTGGATGTCAGGAAATTCGCTCCTGATTCCGGCTGCAATGAGTGGAAAATTCCTCATATGGGCTGGAACACGGTCGGCGATCTGAGAGGTTTCATGGATCTCGGCCGTAAGGAAGAATGGATGTACTTTATCCACAGCTATTATGTGCCCGAGTCAGAATGGACTGTAGGCAAGACCTCTTATTGCGGCATAGACTTCAGTGCGGCTATGCAGAAAGATAATTTTATGGCAGCTCAGTTTCATCCGGAAAAAAGCGGAGATGCCGGTTACCGTTTGCTTCAACATTTCCTTGCCTTATGACAGAGATAATCCCTGCAATAGACATCATTGATGGAAAATGTGTCAGGCTTACACGTGGCGACTACGCTATGTCGCGTGTTTACGCTTCAGATCCGCTTGACATGGCCAAGTTGTTTTGTGATAATGGAGCACGCCGTCTCCATCTTGTGGATCTCGATGGAGCCAAAAGCAAGCATGTGGTCAACTGGAAAGTCATAGAGCGTATAGCCTCGGCTACTCCGCTCGTCATAGATTTTGGCGGTGGAATAAAGACCTGTGAGGATTTGCATATCGCATTTGACTCAGGAGCATCGATGGTGACGGCCGGAAGCGTAGCGGTAGACAATGCCACTGAAGTCGAGTCGTGGATACTTGCATATGGAGCCGATAAAATAATTCTTGGTGCCGATGCCCGCGACGGACGTATCGCTGTCTCAGGCTGGCAGCGTGAGTCGGCTTATGAGATTGTTCCTTTCATATCGGGATGGATGGCAAAAGGAATCCACCAGGTGATTTCGACCGATATATCGGTCGACGGAACGCTTGAAGGTCCATCGGTAGATCTTTATAGAAAAATACTTGCTGAAATTCCTGACGTGCATCTGATTGCAAGCGGTGGAGTCGGATGCATAGAAGACATCGAGTCGCTTGATGAGGCCGGTGTTCCCGCTGCTATCGTCGGCAAGGCATTGTATGAAGGAAAAATACCGCTGAAATATCTTGGCGAAAGGAGGGGAAATGCTTGCTAAACGCATAATACCGTGTCTTGATGTCAAGGATGGCGAGACTGTAAAGGGAGTCAACTTTGTTGATTTCCGCAGTGCCGGAGATCCGGTTGCTCTCGGTCATGCCTACAGCAAGGCCGGTGCCGACGAGCTGGTCTTTCTCGATATCACAGCGTCGCACGAGGGGCGCAAAACTTTTACATCGGTAGTCGAGCGCGTGGCACGTGAGATTGATATTCCTTTTACAGTCGGAGGCGGCATAAACACTGTAGCTGATGTCGAACGCCTGTTGTCGGCTGGAGCCGATAAGGTTTCGGTTAACTCCGCAGCACTGAAAAATCCGGATCTGATAGATGAAGTGGCACGACGCTACGGCAGTCAGGTATTGGTGCTTGCAGTGGATGCGCGTCTCGATTTCGACGGATAGGACGATGCATGGCAGTGCTACATTAATGGCGGTCGTATCCATTATGGCAAAAGACTGCTTCTGTGGTGACGTGAAGGTGCCGACAGG
>JAIDKP010000030.1 GCA_029051445.1 Muribaculaceae bacterium
ACTATTACTGCGGGAGCAAGACCCTCGGGGTAGAAATACTCGTAAAACCTACCGTTATTAAGCGCTACAGGCACACGGAAATCGTTTTTCTTTAATGCGTCCAACACAGCACGCGGCTGTGCGACGTTTTCCCGCGTTACACCAAACATCTGCACACTGTCGGCAGGGTGGGATTCGTATATTCGGTTGATGGATGGAATCGCGGTGAGACTTACTCCACACTGAGTTGTAGTGAATACTATTACTCTGGCACGATCAGTGCCATCATTCAGCGACACTTGCGTTCCGTCGAGCAAAGTGAGGGTGTCGGTTGGAAGCGGTGCATTTAAGATATTGGTAATGTGTTCTTGACGCCATTCCCTGTTTTTTTTATCAGATTCATCCTCATCATAAACCGGCACATCGCCCAAATAGTCGGACGCAGAAAATGTCTCCGGAGCAAATGGATTGATCTCGACATCGCTTATGGACCATTCATAGCGATTCTGGGGAAGATTGCTGAGATACGATACCCACACGGGCATCATGGTTGATTTGTCGACACGCAGTCCGAAGTGCGATCCGATATCATCAGGCGACATTTCAAGCACTCGCGGATAGCCGGCAAAATATACCATTTTGCCCCCGTGAACGGGAGCGTCAATCTCCCATTCGTCACCTCGGTCTATGACAGTGAGAGTGATATTGTCAGCGGGTTGCAACAGATACTCGCACATCCGCATAACACGGTTGTAAAACGGTACCCAAGAGGAACCGTCCGCACTACGACGCATCTTTTCAATATATCCGGGTCGGTCGAAGTATAAATATTCAGGGGAGATGGCGACCTGTAGACGAGTCTTTTCATTAAGCCAGACACATATTGAGAGACCAAGCGTATCGGCAGGATTCTCACATTCCACCATTTTATAGACTTTCTCACTGATATATAGTGAGTCATCAGGAGTATAAAAGATATGCTGGGTGAGATTGTAACGCGCGGTATGAACATTACTGACATTCTCAAGAGTCTTTGTAAGGATCTCTTCTGCTGTCGGTGGAGGAGTTGGGGCACAGGCAGCGCATATCAACACAGCACCGATAAGGAGGACTTGTTTCATGGCAGGTAGGTTTATTAGATCGTGAAAATAGTGATTTAGAAATAAAAAAGCAACCCGAGCCCCTTATATTTTTGAAATGCTAAAATAAAAAAGCCAGCCATTTAGCAATTCTCTAAATGGCTGACCCTTTTTATCGAAGTCCGCCTTGTCGCGGACTGTTGTCTTGTCTTTAGAAACTAATCAGATAGCGTCGTTCTCCACCGTCTCAAGAGCGTCGGCCTTGGGAGCGGGAGTGTCGCTAGTAGCTGCCTCAAGTTTCTTCATGATCGAGAAGATGAAGAGAGCCGACAGCAGACAGAGAGCGATAAGTATCGACCAGATCGTCCACACAGGGATCTTGCCCCAGAGAATCATCGGGATCGACACAAGATAGTTGCCGACAGCGGTAGCTGCAAACCAGCCGCCCATCATAGCACCTTTGAGCTTCGGAGGAGCAACCTTCGATACAAACGATATACCCATCGGCGAAAGAAGCAGCTCTGCAAACGTCAGAAGCAGATAGGTCGAGATAAGCCAGTTGGGCGACATCGAGCCGTTGGTACCGACAAGCGTAAGTGAGCCCATCACCATCACACAGTAGGCGATACCGGCCATGACCATACCGTAGCCGATCTTACGCGGTGCGCTCGGCTCCTTGCCCTTCTTGGCAAGCCAGCCGAAGAATGCGAGCGAGAACGGAGTAAGAGCCACCACATAGAACGGATTGAACTGCTGGTAGGCAGCGGGGTCGATATCAGTGATCTCCGAAGGAATTACATTTATTGCAAGATAAGCGACAACACCGGCACACACGGCAAGAACCACGCCGCTGATAGTGCGGGCCTTGGCAGTCGTGCTCTGGAATACACTGAAGAGAGCGTAAACACCGATCCAGATTGCGGTGAGAGCGCCAAGGTTAAAGCCGATGCGCGTCCAGCTCGACGAGAAGTTGGCCGTACAGCTCTTAGCGAACTCGGTGAGAGTCTGACCATTTTGATGGAACACCATCCAGAAGAAAATAACCACTGCAAACACCAGCAGCAGAGCTACTACGCGAGCCTTGGTCTGCTCAGGAGTAAGCTCATCCTGCTTCTCCTCGGTCGATGCGGCAGCCTTCGTGTTTTTGGCATCCTGCTTCTTATCCTTGATGATATGGGCATAGGTGCGGCGACCCAGGAAGTAGATAAGGAAGCTGACGATAAGTGAGCCGCAAGCGAGAGCGAACGCATAGCTGCAGCCTGTCGAGAACGCCGTGATATAGCTTGTGGCAAAGTCAGTGAGCGTTGCTCCGGCCTGGCCACATGCTGCAGCGAAGTCCGAGAGATAGCCCGAAAGGAACGCGGCGACGTCGCCGCCCTGAGCCATACCCTTCTCCACAGCGAAGTCGGTCATGGCCTTGAGCTGATCGCTGCCGGCAGCCGGCATATTTGCAAAATTGTTGGTATCGAGGCACCAGTTGCTCACCGTGGCGGCCATTGGATCCGAGGTCAGGAATCCGCCGTTTTTGAGCGCCATATTCTTCAGTGCGATAGCGGCACCGGGGGCATACATCGAACCGAGGTTGATAGCCATGTAGAAAAGCGAGAATGCTGTGTCACGTTTGGCGGCATAGCGCTTCTCGTTGTAGAGGTCGCCCACCATCACCTGCAGGTTGCCCTTAAACAGGCCGGTACCCACCGAAATAAGCAGCAGGGCGGCAAAAAGGATCATCATCGACACACTGGAGCGTACAGGAGTCGGAGCCGACATCAGCGCATAGCCGATAAACATGACGGCGATACCGCTCACCACGCACTTCGAAAAGCTCCATTTGTCGGCAAGCCAACCGCCGATAAGCGGCATGAAATACACGAGTGCAAGGAAAATCGAGAAGATCTGACCTGTCCAGGTGGCATCAAAGCCAAACTTCGCCTGGAGGTAGAAGAGGAAGATTGCGAGCATCGTGTAGTAGCCGAAGCGTTCGCCGGTATTGGCGAGCGCAAGCACATAGAGGCCCGACGGTTGATTCTTGAACATCTGTCGTAGTGTTTGTGAAGATTGGTATTATTGTTTTGTTTTATTCCTGTTTGTTGCCGCGCCCCTGAAGCTCCTTGAACGCGAGCGCATAGAGCCGCATCTGCTTCAGCATAGCCAGCAGGCCGTTGCTGCGCGTGGGCGACAGATGCTCCTGAAGCCCTATGTCGCCGATGAAGTGCAGATCGCTGCCGAGGATCTCGTCGGGCGTGTGACCCGAAAGCACCTTTACGAGCATCGATATAATGCCCTTGACGATAATGGCGTCGGAGTCGGCCGTGTATATCACCTTTCCGTCATCTGTCAGCTCGGCGTTTACCCACGCCCGGCTCTGGCATCCTTCTATCAGATGCTCCGGCGTACGGTATTTCTCGTCGATTGCAGGCAGGGCGTTGCCCATGTCGATTATCATCGCATAGCGGTCCATCCAGTCCTCGATATCGCTGAATTCCTCGACAATTTCCTGTTGTGCCTGATCTATTGTCATTTTACTTTGAATTTCTTTATGGATTTGCAAGTACGTGCGCCACTGTCTCCCCCACAGCCTTGAGCGTCGAGCGGTCGATCGCGCCTATGCCGTCGGCATGAGTGTGCCATGTGGGGTTGAACGATCCCGTTTCGGCGTTATTGCACTCGATTATGTCTATCGCAGGTATTCCGGCCTTGAGCAGATACACATGGTCATCGGTCACAGGTGCGCCGTCGGCATTGACAAAGCGGTCGCCATGACCGGCTCGGGCAGCTGCGCTCCACACCTTGTCCACTATTTTGGCGGCCCTGCGGTTGGAGAAA
>JAIDKP010000300.1 GCA_029051445.1 Muribaculaceae bacterium
CTTCGTATATTCTGCTTATGACTTTGCTGTAATCAATCATGCTGCAAAAATAAAAAATATTCAGATACAATATATAAAATGATTTTGCCGTGGATATGGCGCGACACTGTTGCTGTAAGCTTCGCCGCAGGTTTGGGGCATTGAGGAAAGAGTGTTATCTTTGTCGGGAATTTTGATGGCACAATTATGGATCAATTGACAGATATGGCTTCTGAATCGATATCGGGAGCCGGCACATTTCTCACGGAGGCAGGTTTTACTCCTGCCGAGGCTGTGAATGAGGCGAAACGCTGCCTGCATTGTAAGGTGCCGCAGTGTGTGAAGGGGTGTCCGATCGGGAATAATATACCTGAATTCATACATGAGTTGTCTAAGGGAAACTTCGGCAATGCGATAAATGTAATAAACGAAACGAGCACGTTGCCTGCCGTATGCGGCCGTGTCTGTCCTCATGAGAAACAGTGTCAGGGCAATTGTGTGCTTGGAAAGAAGGGTGATCCGATCCAGATTGGCAAGCTTGAGAGTTTTGTCGCGGATTTCGATACAGAGATGGGTCTGATAAAGAATACATACCACAGAAGACACGTGGCCGTGTAGCTGTGATAGGATCAGGTCCCGCCGGGCTTACTGTTGCCGGACAGCTGTCTCGTCAAGGGTTCAACGTTACAATCTTCGAGGCGCAGCAGGAGGCCGGAGGTGTGTTGCTTTATGGTATTCCCGGTTATCGTCTGCCAAACTCTGTAGTAAGAGAGGAAATAAAGAAAATCGAAGCTCTCGGAGTCGAGTTCCGACTTGGTCATGCCGTAGGTGTCGGGGATGTGACAATCGACAGTATTTTTGCCGACGGATATGATGCCATATTCATCGGCACCGGCACTGCCATACCAAAATCGGTGGAAACTCCCGGAATAAATCTTCATGGAGTGCATCAGTCGATCGCTCTTCTCCATCAGGTCACAGCCTATAACGATGGTAGGGTGACAAAGCGCCATGTGCCTTTGCGTGCCGGGGAGCGGGTGGCAATAATGGGATGTGGAAATGTGGCAATGGACGCGGCCCGCACTGCCATAAGGTTTGAGACCGATGTCACAGTCGTTTTCCGTGGCAGGAAAGAGGATATGACCGCCATAGAGAAGGAATATAACGAGGCTGTGCATGAGGGTGTGAAATTCATGTGGGAGACCGAAATACAGGAATTTGTCGGCGATGAGCGCAATAAGCTCAAGGAGCTTAGACTGAAATCTCCCGAAGGTGAATGTGTGATGCCGTTCAACCGCGTGTTTCTTGCCATAGGTTCACGCCCGGCCAACAGGATTGTATCGACTACCGATGGAATCGATGTGGATGCCAAAGGATATGTGATCACTCATACACGTCCTTATGGAATGACGACCCGACGCGGAGTCTTTGCCGGCGGTGATGTCGTGCACAGGCCACAGACGGTCGTGCAGGCAGTGAAAGCTGCAAAGGAAGTGGCCGAGGGTATCGCGCAATATGTGGATGCGGTCAAGCTGCTTGATCATGTGTCTCTTCTTGAGCAGAAATCATAATGACGACGGAATCATTAGACAGGCAATGAATCAGGATCCGGGCGTATGAGACAATTGCGTCCGGATTTTATTATTTGGTTATTACGGGTATTATCATATATTTTTGTACCTGTAATACAATTTATAGGACTGCATAAATGACAATCGAAAACATACTTCTTACCGGGTCGCTGCTTCTTGTTGCGGCTGTCGTGCTCGGCAGGTCGAGCTATCGCACCGGATTGCCGCTTCTTCTTGTCTTTCTTCTTGTCGGCATGGCTTTCGGGACAGACGGGCTTGGGATACAGTTCAGCGATATGCACACGACACAGACGATAGGAATGGCCGCTTTGTGTGTCATTCTGTTTTCCGGAGGAATGGGAACACGTGTGTCGGCGATAAAGCCGGTTCTTCTGCCCGGTCTGATGCTTTCGACGGCCGGTGTGGTTCTGACGGCATTTCTTACCGGACTGTTTATATGGTGGCTGTCGGGGATGGAGTGGACCAACATACATTTTGCTTTTTTACCGTCGCTGCTGCTTGCCGCGACAATGTCATCGACCGACTCGGCTTCGGTGTTCGGCATACTTGGTTCCCAGAAAGTGGGACTGCGCCATAATCTGCGTCCGATGCTCGAGCTTGAAAGCGGCTCAAATGATCCGATGGCCTACATGCTTACAATCCTTCTTGTGGAGGCGATAATGATTCCAGGCGATCTGTCGTCGGGCATGATCGCGCTGCAGTTGCTGATGCAGTTTGGTATAGGCGGCATATTCGGCATTGTCGGCGGCTTTGGCGCAATACGTCTGATGAGGTTTTATACAAGACTCGGGCGTAACTCCGACAAGGGTGAGGATCCCGGGCAGACAACAGCCATGTTGTCGATTTTGCTTATAGGAGCAGTGTTTTTTATATATTCGTCGACAGTCTTGCTCGATGGAAACGGATATCTAGCAGTGTATCTTGCCGGTATAACGATTGGAAATTCACGTGTAGGCTATCTTCGCGGTATCACCAAAATGATGGACGGGCTGACGTGGCTCGCACAGATTGTCGTGTTCCTGATGCTTGGATTACTTGTAAATCCACATGAAATGTTGTCGGTGGCGGTGGTGTCGATATTGATTGGCGTATTTCTGATATTGATTGGCAGGCCGGTGAGTGTGTTTTTGTCACTTTTGCCTGTAAGAAAGGTCAATTTCCGCTCAAAGTTGTTTGTGTCGTGGGTGGGGCTGCGTGGAGCCGTTCCCATAATATTCGCTACATATCCGGTTGTTGCCGGTGTTCCGGGGTCTTCCCAGATATTCAATATTGTATTTTTTGTCACCCTGCTGTCGTTGTCGCTACAGGGAACAACGGTGATATCGGTTGCCCGACGGCTGCGTCTCGCCGATATGCCGCAGTCTGATCCCGATGAGTTTGGGGTGGAGCTTGCCGATGAGCTTCCGACTTCGCTCCACACGATCACTCTTAAAGAGGAAGATCTGTCGGACGGTGCCACTCTCGGACAGATGCGTCTGTCGCCCGGATCGCTTGTGATGATGATAAGGCGCGGGAAGAAGTATATCGTGCCTAACGGATCGCGTAAATTATATCCCGGCGACACGCTGCTTGTGATCAGGGAAGACGAGAATTACGCCGAAGTCTGATGGCCGGTGACTTATGGACAAGACGTATGTCGCGATAGATCTGAAGGCGTTTTATGCTTCGGTTGAGTGTGTCGAGCGCGATCTTGATCCGCTTGACACCAACCTTGTTGTGGCGGATATGTCCCGCACGGAAAAAACGATCTGTCTGGCAGTGTCCCCCTCGCTTAAGACTTTGAATACCGGAGGGCGTCCGCGCCTGTTTGAAGTAGTGCAGAAGGTAAAGGCAGCCAACCGTTCCCGCGGCAATGGCGGGAGTTCATGTTCAAAACGTATTCTTGACAGCCGTCGTGACATTCAGATCGATTATATAGTGGCACCGCCACGGATGGCTCTCTATATCGATTACAGTACCCGCATATTTGAAATATATATGCGGTTTGTTGCTCCGGAGGATATACATGTATATTCGATTGACGAGGTCTTTATCGATGTCACGGGCTATCGTGCGGCTTATGGTATGAGCGTACACGATCTCACTATGAAAATCGTGAAGACGGTACTTGCCGAAACCGGAATAACGGCAACGGCAGGAATCGGTACAAACCTGTATCTTGCCAAAGTCGCCATGGATATTGTCGCGAAGAAGATGCCGGCCGACAGTGACGGAGTGCGTATCGCCGAGCTTGACGAGATGGAATATCGGCGCAGGCTATGGCATCATGAGCCTCTGACTGATTTCTGGCGTGTGGGCAGAGGAACAGTGCGCAGGCTGGCTCAGTATGGCATAACGACGATGGGAGACATTGCAAGGATGTCATTGGAGCATGAAGACTCGCTGTATTCGCTGTTTGGTGTGAATGCCGAGCTTCTTATCGATCATGCCTGGGGGTGGGAGCCGGTAACTATCGCACAGGTAAAAGCCTACAAACCCGATACTCATTCAATGAGCAGCGGGCAGGTGTTGCCGGAGCCTTACACTGTGGAGAGGGCGAGAATCGTTGTGCTCGAGATGGCCGAAAACATTGCGCTTGATCTTGTCGGAAAACATCAGGTGGCCGGCTTTGTTACTCTGACGATCGGATATGATGTTGAGAATATGACGCGTTGTGATATACGATGCAGATACAACGGACGTGTCTCGTTGGATCATTATGGACGTCAGGTGCCTTACCACAGTCATGGCACATCAAGGTTTGACACATATACTTCATCGGCACGGATTATAGGCAGGCATGTGGCGGATCTGTTTGACAGGATTGCGAATGATGTTTTGCTCATCAGAAGGCTCACGATCACGGCTGGCGATGTCAGGAATGAAGCGTCGGTGGTATCTGTCGTGGCCGATACTCCGGTGCAACTGAGTCTTTTCAGCTAGGATAACGTAGAAGAAGAGGTAACTGTGGAGGAACATGAACGTGAACTACGTCGAAAGGCTCAGGTTCTGAGAATAATGAAT
>JAIDKP010000301.1 GCA_029051445.1 Muribaculaceae bacterium
TGCGAAAGTCAGGGCTTTGTTTTATGTTTTACAGCAGCTTATAAAAAGAGGCTGCGCCTATTTTGACACAGCCTCTTGTCGTTTAATTGTAGATGGATCTTTGATATTTCAGACTTTCAGGTATATGCGTTTTTTGTGCATATATAGCAGGATCATGTATATGACGGCGGCGTTCCAAGTTGTCAGCAGGAATGAATAGTAGGGGCCTATGTATTGTTCCAGTCCATGAAACAGCGGTGTGCCAAGTGCCCGGAAGTTGAATGTCTCTGCAAGCATGTATGCCGCAATGGAGTTCATTCCGTAGACTCTCAGCCATTCCACTTTTTTCCGGTGTCCTTTGCAGTCTATCCAATAGTAGAAAAGGCCCATGAGTATGAAGCTGCATCCACTGCTGAAGAGTACCATCGAGCTTGTCCATATTGGTTTGATGATCGGCATCTGGATGCTCCAGATTTTTCCGATGACGATCATGGCAAGTCCTCCGAAGAAGTAGTATTTCAGTTTGGTCTTGTCGTTTGTCGGGTCTTTTGCGATGTATCCGGCAAACATACCAGTCATTACTGTTGCCGCAAAGTTGATGCTGCTCAGTATCCATGTGTAGTGATACCATTCGGCAAAGTGGACTTTGCCATCGATTACAGATGCTCCGTCGCGGAAGCGTCCGAGTACGGTACGGTCTACCCATTCGGCAAGGTTGTGTGCAGTAGTGTAGTTTCCTGCTCCATATCCGTCGACTGATATAAACTGCATTGCTGCCCAATAGGCAATCAAGAGCGACGCTGTGGTAATGATCTGTGTCCGGCGGCTTGTGAATAGAAAGAGGAGGGCTGTGACCAGATAGCCTGTCGCAATGGCCTGAAGTGTGTTTGAGTAGAGGTAGATTTTATGCGGATCCAGCCCGAGCAGGTTGCCCTGGCATATCATTCCGAGTATCCAAAGGATGATAACGCGTCTGGCAAGGTGTATGGCCAAGGCTTTTTTGTTGTTTCCTTTTTTGTATTTTGACAGCGCATAGGGTATTGATGCTCCTGACATGAACAGGAACAGGGGCATAATCAGATCCCACGGTGAGAATCCTTCCCATGTGAAGTGACGGAACATCCACATTGAGTCGTTGAGCCATGCCAGATCGGCGGCCGATGCGAATGTCGTGACTATCGGCCCTAAGGCGACGAGGAAGAAAAGGTCGAATCCACGCAGTGCGTCAAGCGACGCAAGGCGTCTCGAGGGTGTGGTTTTTGTGTCCATGGTATATGCCGGGTGTTGTTTTTTGTGTGAGACAGTGTTGTCTCCCACAAAGTTAATCAATCGGTGCGTTCAACAGATATTTCCAGTGGACATTATGGCCATTTTCGCATATGTTTTGATGTCAAGTGTTTTAAATTTGTAGTCTCAAACGGCTGTCGTATGAATGTCGGTGTACGCCGGCTTTTCTTTTCGTCGAATATTCTCTGTATATTTGACTCAAAGGAGTGGCGTTGCCACCGCGCCCCGGCCTGAAGGCCGACTATCGCTCTTCTTTTCGTCGAATATTCTCTGTATATTTGCAGCCGTTTTTCACGATTAATATTCTAACCAACCTGCAAGTATGAATTGTTACCGCGATTTTTTATGTATGACGTTGCTGTGCCTCTTCATGTCTATGTTGTGGTCATGCAGCGACACGCAAAATGAAGTCACAGTCGATGATCCTGTCAGATACTCGGTTGTGATGAAGGGGATGTCTTTTTCAGATGAGTCGTCGGAGGATGAGGGTTTAAGTGAAGTGACGGTGTTCCAGTTTGGTGACGGTGTCCTTTACAAGGAAGAGTGTGTCAGCCCGGATAACGAGGGGCGTACGGATATGTTTGTTGTCGGCGACACCCGCATGTATTGTGTCGCCAATGCATCGCTTGACGCGCAGGAGAAGGTGACGCAGGAATCGGATTTCAGCAAGTCGGTCATCTCAAGCGTAGACGGTGAGAATTCGGCTCCCTGTTTTCTGTCGGCTGTCAAGGAAATATATGCTCAGAGCGATGCCGACACCCGTGAGGTCGCAGTGGAGCTGAAGCATGGTGTCGCAAGGTTTGATCTCAATACATCGGCAGATGACAATATTCTTATCAGTGAAGTCACGATCGATGATGCTCCGGCTGAAACTTATGTGTTTGTCGAGAAAACCAGGGTATCAGACAATACTGTAAGTTATGTCAAGAATTATGCTCCTGCGTTCAACGGCAAGGATACCGGCGCGTTCTATGTGTTTGAGAGCACAAAGCCTGTGACCGCAACTCTTAGAGGTACTTACAATGAGATTCCGGTGCGCATACAGATCGAGATTCCTGTTGTGGAGCGTAACAAGGTGTATGAGCTTGAGGTGCTTAATGCCGGTGCTACGCTTGAGGGTGTTTTCGTTGTCAAGGACTGGGAGGAAGGTGAGACGGTAACAGGTAAACCTGACACTGAACTCGGGATAACGATAAGCGGCGCTCATTGTGTTCTTCCGGAGGGTGTATCGGTGGATTTCGACCACAATGTGGTTGATGTGCCAGCATCGGGTGTCGATGGGATGACGCTTGCTTTTGTTGGTGATACCCGCGTTGATATCACTCGTGTCGAGGGGCTGACAGAGGGGCTTTCGGTTGGCGATGTCTCGGTCGAGGATAGCGATGACGGGATTGTGTCGTCGTTTGATGTGTCGGTTCCGGCGCAGACGAACGGCCGTCTCGGCTACTCGGTGTTTGTGCACGTGAAGAATGCTCTGCTTTCCGACAGCTATGATTTTGTCGAGATCCGTGTTGCTCCGAGTGAGCATCAGATCGAGACGGTGGAGATCGGCGGTAGTGTATGGATGGCATTCAATGCGACTTCTCCTGATCTCGAGGATCAGATTTATCCTCTTGACGGACTTTCGGTCGAGGATATGTATAAGTACAACTGGATCGGTACTGTCGGCGGACTTTTCCAGTTCGGCCGCCAATACATGTATATTCCGTGGGTGGGTTACAGCAATCCTAACAATCTTGGCGGTCAGGTGCAGGATATCCCCTGGCAGTCGCCGACGCATATGCCTTGCCCGGATGGCTACCGTCTTCCTACCCGTGAAGAGTTTGAGTCCCTGCTTCCGAAGGGGCAGGCGGTGCCGGGGTCTTATGTTGCAGGTAACGGCGAGCATATCACCGCTACGCTCCACACTTCGGAGGGTACACTCGTGACGCCGACGGGAGTGACAGGCACGCAGCGTTATGTGAAGTTTACTTCAGAGGATACGGGCCGCAGTCTTATCATACCTCTTGCCGGCGGCAAGGGCGACAAGAGCAGCACTAATAATCCGGGGTTCGGCAAGCGCGTGGTGTTGTGGACCAACAGTAATTCGGGGTGCCCCGGCGGATATGCCCTGGCTTATTGGCTGAAGTTTGAGAATCAGGATGCGACGACTATTACGGAGGAGCGTCTTCAGATGGAGGCTTTTGCTTCGGTGCGTTGTGTGAAGATAACAGAATGACTTTGAAATGATGAAGCTGATATATAGAATTCTTGTGATAGTTCTGTCGGCTGTATTCCCGGCGGGATGCAGCACGGCTTTTGATCAGGAAGCGCCGGATGCCGGACCGCAGCGTATCACTTTTTTCATTGGGGCGGAGTGCGGTGCCGAATCGCGTGGCGCAGAGTCGTCGGGTGTGCGGCTTTCTGAGCTCCGCTATGCGATAGCCGACGGTGACGGCCGTATATTGAACCCTCATTATCAGAAACTTGAATCTGATTTCTCAAAGTTGACGATCGAGGGTCTGGGCTATGGTGATTACACTATAGTGTTTCTTGGTGTGTCGGAATGCGAGGTGGCCGGTGCAGAGATATCGGAGCTGTCGCTGCTTGATGATGGCTGGCTGGTTTCGGAGAGCGCGGAGTCGCCTGCCGATGGCGAGTATTATTATAAAAAGGTTGAATTCAGTGTAGGCAAAGATCAGTCTCCGATCTCTCATGAGGTTGTGCTTGATCTCTGTGTCGGGCGTGTAAGTGTCGATGTGAGTGTGTCGTCGGAATATATGTGGCGTTTCATAAAAGAGGTCAGGGTCTCTTTTGACGATGCCGCGTGTGTGCCGACAGAACTGAGCGCATCGGGTGAATATGCGGGTGCCGGGAGTGTAAAGTCGTATGATATCACGGGGCGGTATTCGTTTTGCACTTTCCCTTCGGAGGCAGCTCTGTCGGGGTTTGTCGAGATTCTTTCGTCGAGGAGCAACGGTGATGATTTTGTGTATCGTTATCGTTTCTCGGACTGCAAGGTCGAGGCCGGCAAGGTGTCGCATATCGCGATAGATTACCGCCATCCTGAAAGTGAGGACGGATTTCTGTATGTGCGTGAGGAAGATCTGACGCGTTTCCCGACAGACACGATGCTTATGGCCGATGAGCCTCAGTCGGTGTTTTACGATGCCAGCCGGCGGTCGTTTCGTGTCAATGCTCCCCTGCAGGTATCGATAACTGATGACCACCAGCTTGGAGTGAAGTTCTTTTCTCCTGTGGCTATAAGGGATGTCACTGTCAAGTGCCGTTTTGGCAACGTCAGTCATGAGTTTTTCGAGCTTGCCCGCTTTGATTTGATATATCCTTTCATGGAGGCTTCTTTTCCGCTTCCTGTTGTTGAGCGTGACGCGGTTTTCACTACAGAGAGCGGTCGCAGGATCCGCGTTCCGGCACAGACAGATCTTACTTCCGATGATGTCACTCTCGTGATAGAGACAGAGGATCAGTTTATGAAGAAGATCGGTGAGATCGACAGTCAATGGTATATCCGTTTTTCGGCTTACAGCGCTGACAGCGGTCATGCCTACTGGCGTCATATGACACCGCTTCTCTGCCGTCATGGTGTTGCTCTCGCTCTTAATATGGCTTATATGTTTTCATCAGAGGATTTCAATGTCGCTCTTGATGAGTATGACGGAATACTTTATGACAACAGTCATAATCCGATTGATATAAATGCACTTCGCAATAAGATCAGAACCCACGGCGGTCTTGTGCTCGGACGTGTGTCGGGTGTCGGCGGCCTTGGGGGCGGAACTACCTATGGTCTGGCAGATTATTGCTATCTCGGTGTTTATTTTGACTCGACGGCTCCCGGCAGTAATCCTCACAATTATCCACGTCAGGCGATGTTTCATGAATATGGCCATTGCCTTGGCTACAACCATTCCAGCAATATGACCTACGGAGACAAGTGGACTGTTTTGTGCGCGACAGTGTTCGTCAATATGGGTCAGGCCGGAAAACTTCCTGTGAACTCAAAGGATGATGTCGGGCTTCTGCCCATGTAGCCGCTGCAAGCAGATGACGGCAATGGTGTAAAATTTATTTAAGATAATTAATCGTCATAATACTTGCAGGATTAGTTAATTGTTATATTTTTGCGCTCCAATCATCAACAGCGCCTGAAAAAAATGAAAAAAAGCATTGTATATACACGCACCGGCGATCTTGGCACGACGGGTCTCGTCGGTGGCGAGCGTGTGAGAAAATCGGCATTGCGTGTCGAGACTTACGGCACGGTCGATGAGCTTAACTCCTGGATCGGCGTGGTTGCCTCTTCGGCTTCTTTTGACCAGGAGACGCGTGAAGAACTTAACTGGATTCAGAACAAGCTTTTTAGTCTCGGCTCATATCTCGCGACCGATCCTTTGGACGAGATGACGCAGGCGAGCGGCTTCGGCCAGAATTCGGTTTCGCGTCTTGAGCGTCAGATCGACCGCCTCGACGAGTCTCTTCCGGCTTTTAGACGGTTTGTCCTTCCGGGTGGAACGCTGGCTTCGGCTCAGGCTAATGTGGCCCGTTCGGTGTGCCGCCGTGCCGAACGCCGTATGGTGGCTCTTGCCGAGGAGTCGTGGGTTGATCCCGATACTCTCCGGTTTATAAACAGGCTGAGTGATTTTCTTTTTGTTCTGTCACGCTATATCAATGTCTCGGCCGGTGTAGCCGAAGTTTTCTGGGAAAAGGATTGTAAGTAATAAATTCAAATACACATACAGATATGTACTGGACACTTGAACTTGCCTCGAAACTTGAGGATGCCCCCTGGCCGGCAACGAGAGAAGAGCTTATCGACTACGCAATGCGCAGCGGAGCTCCTATGGAAGTTATTGAGAATCTTCAGGAAATCGAGGATGAAGGTGAGACTTATGAGTCTATCGAAGATATTTGGCCTGACTACCCTTCGAAGGACGATTTTCTATTCAACGAGGATGAGTATTAAGCGTTTTTTTAACGTAAATCTTATTTTCAGTGGCCAAACAGGACTCAATCTGTTTGGTCACCGTTTTTTATTGTGGAGTGGGGGATGATGTGTGGGAGGGGGCATGGTGTGGGATTACATCGCCTCTCCGAGGCTCTGTGTCTGTAGTGGATTCAGGCCCCAGGCTCCCGTGCGGTCGCCCGGGGTTTACGATAACGGCGCGCCTCCCGGCGCTCATCGCTCATAGTGTGCAATGTGGCGGGATGTAGCCTCGTCCATATAATCTCGCGGGTGTGTATATGACCTCTCCGAGGCTGTGCTTGATCAAGATGTTGCAACCCCACACCTTCGCGCTTGTCGCGCTCGATGTGGGGCTTGGCATTATTATCCGTCTTCGACGGATGTGGGCGTACTGTCGCACGCCCCTACCCCTGCGGGTTGTATGTGAATGGGGGCAGCTCCGTCCATGTAATCTCGCGGGTGTGTATATGACCTCTCCGAGGCCGTGCCTGATCAAGACGTTGCAACCCCACACTTTCGCACGCCCCTGCACTTGCAGTGGTATGCGGGTGGGGCAGTCCCGTCGGGGGTGATGTGTGGGAGGGAAGCTCGTGGTGTGGGATTACCTCGCCTCTTCGAGGCTCTGTGCCTGTAGTGGATTCGGGCCCCAGGCTCCCGTGCGGTCGCCAGGGGTTTACAATAACGGCGCGCCTCCCGGCGCTCATAGTTTGTGGGTTTAAATGTGGCAGCTTTCGGTGTGCCACTGCCAGGGGGGAATGAACAATAATGGGCTTATGGGTGTATTATATAACACATGTAACATTAAAAAATTATCCGATATGTCATTTCTCTGGTTTATAATCATCGGTATCGTAGCCGGCTTTGTGGCCGGAAAGCTGATGAGGGGCGGCGGCTTCGGCCTTGTGGTCAATCTCGTTGTCGGCATTGTTGGCGGTGTGCTAGGCGGCTGGCTGTTCGGTCTGATAGGCATCAGTACTTCAAGTATAATAGGTAGTCTGATAACGTCGGTTGTCGGTGCGATCGTGCTTCTCTGGCTTGTGGGTCTCATAAGCCGGTCTATGAGGAGGTAGATTTGGTTTTGGGCCGGATGTTTGTCTTATTTTCAGGAAGTTTCACTTTAATAAAATCGAATACTATGTTGGAAGATCTTAAAGACAAGGCTTCAGGTCTCATGGATAACGAGACAGTGAAGGGTGTCGTTGAAAAGGCGACAGAGTTTATCAAGACCGAAAAGGGCCAGGAGGTCATCGAGACGGTCAAAGAGAAGGCGGAAGAGTTTATCAAGGACAAGCTCGGAAAGTAAGTCAGTCAGGGCTTAGAGCTTGTAAAAAATGAAGTTTAAAAGAACTGACTCTTAAAAATCAAGGGGAGTCAGATTTTGAATCCGGGGATGCGTTATGGAGCGTATCTCCGGATTTTTTGTTAAGATATTTATTTATGTAGTCTGTACGGGTTATTAATTCTTTTTTGCTATTTCTTTTGGAATTTAATATTTGTTTATTTATATTTGTAATGTAAATCATGAAGAGCACTGGAATACGCTCTCCCTGGACTTGATATTTAGTTAATAAAAGTTAACGGGGGGGGGTAGAATCTCCCCTCTTTCGATGGTTTTATATGCAAGATAACCAATTATTAACACAAATATCGCTTAATGGAAACAACAAACCAAGATTTACAGGGACGTAGACGCGTTCCCGGGAGATGTCTGGTCTCGCTGGCATTCCTGCTGATTGCGATGCTTTGTCCGGTTTGGGCGGCTGCGTCAATCAAAATCTCCGGTACGGTGACCGACTCCAATAATGAGCCCCTTGTGGGAGCCTCTATCATAGAGGTCGGTACTAACAACGGTACAATGACCGATCTCGACGGTAATTTCTTCCTTGATGTGGCAAACAAGATGTCGACTCTTAAAGTGTCGTATGTCGGCTTCAAGGAGCAGGAGGTCAAGATCGGCAACCGCACTATGTTCCGCATTGTGCTTGAGGAGGACATAACCGAGCTTGAGGAGGCTGTGGTTGTGGGCTTCGGCACGCAGCAGCGCGCCTCGGTTGTAGGATCGATCACTACAATTTCGCCTGAGTTGCTTCAGACCAACGCCAACCGCTCGATGACGGGCAATCTTGCCGGACAGCTTGCGGGTATCATCGCATACCGCCCCACCGGTGAGCCGGGCTACGACTCGTCGAGTTTCTGGATTCGCGGTCTTTCGTCGTTTGGCGGCGGCACATCGCCTCTGGTGCTTATCGACGGTGTTGAGCGCAGCCTCGATGATATTGACCCTGCCGAGATCGAGTCGTTCTCGATCCTGAAGGACGCTTCGGCATCGGCCATGTATGGTGTTCGCGGTGCCAACGGTGTGATCCTTGTCAACACAAAGCGCGGCAAGATCGGAGCGCCCAGCGTGACGTTCCGTGTCGAGCAGTCGTTCCGTTCTCCTACCAAACTTCCTGAGTTTGCAGGTGCGGCAGAACACATGTCGCTTATCAACAACCTTGCCGGCCGCGAGATCTTTGCTCAGGAGCGCATTGACCGCACCGCGTCGGGCTACGACCCCGATCTCTATCCCGATATCGACTGGGTCGATGCCATTACCAAGGATGTGTCGGAGAATACCCGCGCCAATCTCGGTATCTCTGGCGGTTCTGACTTCCTGCGCTATGCACTCACGGCATCGGTTTTCCGTGAGAGTGGCAACATGAACCGCGACGAGCGTCTTCCCTACGATACATCGACCGGGCTGCAGAAATACAATGTCCGTGCCAATATCGATATGGATCTGACGAAAACTACTGTGGTCCGCTTTAATGTCGGCGGCTACATGCAGTCGTTGCGTAAGAACAACAGTTCGACTGAAGAGATTTTCTCATATGCATTTGAGACGACACCGTTTGTGCATCCTGCGATTTACTCCGACGGACGTATTCCTCTCGACTCCGGCCGCGTGAACCCATGGGCGATGCTGACGCAGTCGGGTTATACAAAGCAGACGAAGTCAAACATCCAGGCTCTTGTAAGCGTTGACCAGGATCTTAAGTTCTGGCTTGAGGGGCTGAAAGCACGTGTGCTTTTCTCGTTTGACGTGTATAACGAGAAAATCCATTATGCCGGCCGCACTCCGGTTTACTACGGTATCGCCACCGGCCGTGATCTCGAGGGTAATCTGATACTTGGCGAGCCTATAAATACCAATGGCTCTGACTTCCTGAGTCACAGCAACGGTGCATCCTACGGCAATTCACGCACATATCTTGAGGCGGCGGTGACTTACAACCGCATTTTCAATGACGTGCACCGTGTCGACGGTCTTTTCCTTTTCAACCGCGACAGCTATGATGACGGAGGCATTCAGCCCTATCGCCATCAGGGTGTCGCAGGCCGTGCATCCTATACCTACGATTCACGTTATGTCGCAGAGTTCAACTTCGGTTACAACGGCTCGGAGAACTTCGCTCCCGGCAAGCGCTATGGATTCTTCCCTTCGATGGCTCTCGGCTGGGTTATCTCCAATGAAAAATTCATGGCGGATTTCTCGCAGAACCTCAACAAGCTGAAATTACGCGCATCGATCGGTAAGGTCGGAAACGACAATATCGGAGGAAGCCGCCGATTTGCATATGTGACGACGATCAACTCGAGTGTCAGCGGATACCGTTTCGGCCCGACCAACAATATCTTCCGTGGTGACGGTATCAGAGAAGGTGAAGTGGGTGTGTCAAACCTGACATGGGAGACTGTCACGAAATACAATCTTGGTCTTGAGCTCGGCATATGGAACTCTCTCGACGTACAGCTCGATGTGTTCAAAGAAAACCGTAACAACATCTTTATGCAGCGCCGCATCATACCGACACAGATCGGTTTCGCGACAACACCTTGGGCCAACTACGGAAAGGTGGAGAACAAAGGTCTTGAACTTGAGCTCAATTATCATAAGAGCTTTGGCAAGGATTGGAGTGTAGGTGTCAGAGGCACATTCACCTACGCTAAGAACAAGATTCTCGAGTATGACGATCCTGAATCGCTCAAGGGTACATATCGCTCGCTTACCGGCCAGTCGATCAACACGCTTTACGGCTACTGGGCCGACGGACTCTACACGGCTGACGACTTCGATGCCGACGGCAAGCTGCTTCCCGGTCTTCCTGTCTCGGAGCTCAGCAACGACATCCGTCCCGGCGATATCAAGTACAAGGATATGAATGGCGACGGTGTGATCAACTCGCGTGACCAGGGTTATATCGGTGGTGTCAGCACTCCGCGTATCATTTATGGTTTTGGCGGAAATTTCCGTTACAAAAACGTTGATCTCAACTTCTTCTTCCAGGGTACCGGCGACTCGCACCGCATGATGAATGTCGGAGCCAACATTATCCCCGGATCGGGCATGGGCACGATGTACAACGTGTTTGCCAACTATACCGACGCCTGGGATGACGAGAAGCAGTCGCAGGATGTGTTCTGGCCTCGTCTCACCTACGGCAAGAACACACAGAATCAGGTGAACTCCACATGGTGGAGAAAGGACATGAGCTTCCTCCGCCTGAAGACTGTCGAAGTAGGCTATACACTTCCCAAAAGCTTCACACGCAAGTACGGGTCATCCAATACCCGTGTGTTTGTCAGTGGAAACGATCTCTTCTACATCTCGAAGTTCAAACTCTGGGATCCCGAGCTCGACACCAATACCGGTCTGAAATATCCGACGATGCGTTCGGTGATGTTCGGTCTCGACTTCAAGTTCTAAAACATCAATCATGCAATCATATAGCTACATGAAAAAAATATTTGTAGGCCTGATCGCACTTGCGGGTCTCTGCTCCTGCGAGAGCTATCTCGACAAGGAGGAAGACACCGAGCTGACGATGGATCAGGTGTTTGAAAACAAAATACTCACAGAACGCTGGCTTGGAGGTGTGTACTCCTGCATCCCCGATCCTTACTGGGGATGGATCAACACCGAAGGCTGGGATGTGCTTGCCGATGACCTGTATGCCTCGGAGCGCTGGCAGCAGTGGGGATGGAACACCATACCCTGGCTGCGTGGCAACGTAAACCCGCAGACCGGATGGTCGGGTGACCATTGGGCAAAAATGCCCAAGTGTATCCGTCAGGCCAATATCTTCATGGAGCGAGTGCATGCCCTGCCTGATGAGGGGCTCTCAAGCGATGAGGTGGCTCTGATGAAACTCGAGTGCCGTTTCCTCAAGGCTTATGCCTACTGGCAGATGCTCAACACCTACGGCCCGATCCCCTTTGAACCTGAGTATCTCGCTTCGACCGAGGCAGGCGCTGCCGAGCTTATGTTCGGCCCCACGCCCTACGACGAGATTGTCGACTGGCTTGACAAGGAACTTAAAGAGCTGTCGCAGGAGCTGCCCGCATCCTACACCGACATGGCAAAATATGGCCGCGCTACCTCGATAATGTGTCTGGCCGTGCGCGCACGCATGCTGCTCTATGCGGCAAGTCCGCTGGTGAACGGCAACCCCGATTATGCCAATTTCCGTGACCGCGAGGGCAACAATCTGTTCAGCACCTCCTACGATCCCTCGAAATGGACGAAGGCAGCCGAGGCATGCCGCGAACTTATCGATGCCGCACATGCCAACGGACATAAGCTTTATGTAGAGTATAACGAGGATGGCTCGATCGATCCGTTCAGCTCTTACCAGAATCTGTTTCTGCCGCTCAATGCCAACAACTGTCCCGAGATACTTTTCGCACGTCCCGACTGCAACTACGGCGAATATGAGAAGCACACCTTCTCGAAGGGTGAGGGAGGCAACGGCGGTCTCGGCGTATATCAGGAGTTTGTAGACGCATTTTTCATGGAAAACGGTCTGCTGATCGACGATCCCAATTCGGGATATGTCGAGGAGGGCTTCTCGACGGAAGATGAGGTGCGTTACACAGCCTGGAATGGCCGCAAGCAGGTGGATAAACAAAACATGATCATCAACGATGCAGGCACATACAACATGTACACTCATCGCGAACCCCGCTTCTATGTGTCGATCAACTATCAGAATGCGTACTTCAAAGTGAAAAAACGCAATTTTGACATGGTCTATCTGCACAAGGACAATATCGGTACCCACGACGCTCCGCAGACAGGTTACCTGCTCCGCAAGCGCGTGAACCCCGATTACGAATATAATGTTACAAGCCACACTTATCGTCCCGGTATCGTCTATCGTCTCGGCGAGGCATATCTCAACTATGCCGAGGCTCTTAACGAGTGCGGCGGCGACCCGACACAGATGCTCTTCTATCTCAATGAGATCAGAAAGCGTGCCGGCCTGCGCACATATACAACCGGTGCTACCGACGGCGAGAACATCCATGTTAACGCCAGTGACCAGGATGAGATGCGCCGTCTGATCTGGGCCGAGCGCCGCATCGAGCTTGGCTGCGAGGGTCTTCGCTATCACGACATACGCCGCTGGAAAAAAGGCGAGGAGTGGCTCAACGGATCGTTTACGGGCATGAACGCCATGGATCCGCAGACGCAGAACGATACTGACAAGTTCTTCCAGCGTGTAGAGGTTATCCCGAGAGTCTATCGCAAGGCATTGTACTGGCTTCCGATCTATCAGGACGAGATCGACAAGAACCCCAATCTCGTGCAGGGTCCGTACTGGGATGCAACCGACCAGTAATCAAAGTCAACTCCAACACAAAATAACAGAAGATGAAATCATATAAATATCTTGCTGCGCTGCTGTTGCCCGCGCTCATGTCGTGCGGTTCCGACGATGTGCAGTACCACATCGAGACTCCCGAAGATCAGATGCTGATCTCGGCCTCGGCGGAGGATCTCGTGCTCGATGCCGCCGATGCCGACAAGGATGTGCTCACTTTCAGCTGGAACGCTCCGGCCGACCGTGGCGAGGGGACATCGATAAAGTCCTACTTCCGCATGGATATTGCCGACAACAATTTCGCCACAGCATCAGATCTGATCGAGATAGAGCCTGGGCAGACATCGATTTCGTTCACTGCCGACGATCTGAACGACTATCTTCTCGGCTGGGGAGTCAGCCCCGAGACAAAAGTCAGGATCGAAGCCGAGATCGTGGCTACTGTCGAGGGTTCGGAAATATATCTTAAGCCGGAACTGTCGACTACAACAATGCTCCTGACGGGATATCGTGCAGTATCGCGCCCTCTCTGGATCGTAAACGCCGGAATGGATGCTTTTGCCGATGACCAGATGAACGAGATCGTTCTCAGCAAGCAATATTCCTGGAGTGGAAAATTTGAAGAAGGCAAAGGTGTTAAGTTTGTCTACGACAAAGCCACTCAGCTCCCCTCGCTTAACAAGGGCGATGACAACAATTCAATTGTAAAGCGCACGGAGGATGGCGATCCCGATAATCTGTTTGAGGTGTCTTCCACGGGTTACTACAATGTGACGGTGTCTACCAAGACAATGTCGGTGACCTGGGAAAAACTTGAGTCGTCGTATGAGGATGCAGATCTCTGGATGGTAGGTAATGCCGCTCCATGTGGCTGGGATATAAATAATCCTACTCCTATGGAGAAGGATGCCGACATGCCGGGTGTGTTCTTCTGGGAGGGATATCTGAATACCGGGGAGATCAAGATGCCGCTTGCAACCGGCAACTGGGGTGTCGATTACCTGATGCCTGTCAACAATTATTCGGATCAGGATGGCGATGACAACGTGCAGTTTGTCGCCGGAGGAAATCCCGACAATAAGTGGAATATCACCAAGTCAGGTAATTACCGTGTTGTGGTGAACACCTATATGATGAAGATAAAATTTATCCCGCTTGATTGAATAGGATGTGATTTACTTCAATTGTAATTAGGTAAATACAATTGGTTATGATTGGGTCTGGCGTCTATCCGCAGAGGAAAGCCGCCCGAAATCAATCAAA
>JAIDKP010000302.1 GCA_029051445.1 Muribaculaceae bacterium
CTGAAAAATATCCAAACCTCAACACTCAAAAAAGAGAGGCTGCGCCGTAAAACTTAATTACGACACAGCCTCTTTATATTTTATAGATACACTTCTGCCTGACGTTGCCCTACAATGGATACTTTTCAAGAATCGGATCATTATACTCCTGCTGCAGTTCCTTCAGACGTCGTTTCAGACTTGCCGTGACCTCTTCCGTGCCGGGATCACCGTATATGTTTTTCATCTCCAATGGATCCTCTTGAAGATCATAGAGTTCCCAGCAATCGATATCGTTGTAGAAATGCATGAGCTTATATCTGTCGGTACGCACACCATAGTGTCGTTTCACAGCATGTTCGGCAGGGTACTCATAGTAGTGGTAGTAAACTGCATCGCGCCACTCATCGGGCTTCTCGCCGCGCAGGAGCGGCACCAGCGACACGCCATGCATATCATCGGGCACATCCACACCGGCAAGCTCAAGAAATGTCGGAGCATAGTCGATATTCTGCACCATCTCGTCAATCTCGCCCGAAGCATCCAGCCCTGCAGGCAGACGCATCAGAAGCGGAGTATTCAGTGACTCCTCATACATAAAGCGTTTGTCAAACCATCCGTGTTCACCCATGTAGAACCCTTGATCGGAGGTATAAACAACAAGCGTATTTTCGCTCAGTCCATGCTCGTCAAGATAATCAAGCACACGCCCCACATTGTCATCAAGACTTTTCAGTGTCTTCAGGTAGTCGCGCATATAACGCTGGAAACGCCACTCTGCCAGTTCCTCCCCCTTGAGGTCCGAACTATAGTATTCCTCTATGATAGGATTGTAGAACGCATCCCACGCAGCCCGCTGCTCCGCATCCATGCGTCCGAGAAACGCCTCATAAGTTTCCTTCAGACGCGTTGTCTGTTCCGGATTAAGCATTTTCAGATCATACTGGATATCCATGTGCATCGGATTGTCGATGCGCATTTCGGCCGCAGCCGCAGCATCTCTTCCGGCATAATCGTCATAGAAATTGGCCGGCAATGGAAATGTCTTGTCCTCATAAAGACGCAGATTGCATGTGTCAGCCATCCAGTTGCGGTGCTGGGCCTTGTGATGGATCATCAACAGGAACGGTTTTTCCTTGTCCCTGCGGTTACTGAGCCAGTCAAGGCTCATATCGGTGATCAGATCAGTAAGATACCCGTGCACAACCTCCGTCGTGCCATCCATATTGATGAAGTCCGGATTGTAATAGTCACCCTGCCCGGGCACGACACGCCAGAAGTCAAATCCTGTCGGCTCGCTTATCAGATGCCATTTTCCTATCAGCGCCGTTTCATATCCGGCCTGTTGCAGATACTTCGGGAATGTCGGCTGAGAGCCGTCAAACGGCTTTCCGCTCTCATTATCGGTGAATCCGTTGGCATGGGAGTGTTTGCCTGTGAGTATGCATGCGCGCGAGGGGCCGGATAGAGAGTTTGCGACAAACGACCGGTTGAATTTCACACCGTCGGAAGCAATGCGGTCAAGATTGGGAGTGTGTGCATAACGTGTGTCATACGCGCTCAGCATCTGCGCCGTATGATCATCTGTCATTATGTAGACTATATTGTACGGCTTTGTTTCATCCGTTGCCGCTCCGGCACTCTTGCAGCTTTGCAGCAGCGAACTTGCCGGCGCGATCATCGCCGCTGTGGCAAACAAGCAGATCTGTCTCATGCTTTATATAGATTTAGATGACTTATTTAGCTTCTTGCAGGGGGACGGAAATTGACGACATTAGACGGCGCACGCCCGGCATCGAGTTCCGACTTCATGAAATCCATATATGGAGCGGCATGCTCAAAGAATCTTCTGTACCCTTCACACAGATAATTCAGCCCCGGTTCTCCATCGGCACTCACCGCAAAACGGTTGCGCGGACACTCTCCATGACATGCGAAACTGTATCTGCATTCCCGGCACTGACGAGGCAGAGCTGACTCCTTCATCATCCCGAAAGTCTGCTGGCGACCGCACGACATCATTTCCACGATCGTCTTGTCGTGTATATTACCAAGATAATAATCAGGAAAGACAAAATGATCGCAGCAGTACAGATCGCCGTTATGCTCCATGACTGCAGCGTGGCCGCATCTTGACGCAAGTGTGCATATCCCCGGCTCGACACCGGCCCAATTGGCCAGAGTCGCGTCGAAGATCTGCACGAAATACTGCCCTACGTCGCTCTTTACCCACTCGTCGAACAAGGCGATAAGAAAATTGCCCCACTGCGCGGGAGTGACCGAATATGAAGTCAGCCGCCCCGCGGAATCATACCCCGAGGCAAGTCCGCCATGCCCCGCGACACGCTCCACTACCGGTGTAAACTGAATATAACGGCAACCGATATTCTTGAAAAACCGATAGAATTCCAAGGGATGATCGGCATTATATTCATTGACGACTGCCATCGCATTCCAGTCCACGTTATAGCGTTGCAACAGCCTGACAGCTTTCATCACACGCTGAAACGACGGCTTGTCGGCACGGTCTCTGCGATACTCGTCATGAAATTGCTGCGGCCCGTCCAGCGAAAGCCCCACAAGCCAGCCATGCTCACGCAGAAACACGCACCACTGGTCATTAAGCAAAGTGCCGTTGGTCTGCAGGCAATTCTGCACATTCTTCCCGCGGGCATATTTTCTCTGCAGGGCGACAGCACGCCTGTAAAAATCAAGACCTCTCAGAGTCGGCTCGCCGCCATGCCAGACAAACTGCACACTGTCGGTTGTCTGACTCTCGATATACTGTCTTATATACAGCTCAAGCGTCTCCTCGCTCATCACACGCCGCGACTGGCGATCATAGAGTGCGTCTTTTTCAAGATAGTAGCAGTACTCACACGCAAGATTGCACGACGCGCCAACAGGCTTCGCCATGACATAGAGCGGGTATGCGAACGGAGCTATCGAATCCACCACCGACAATCGCGACTGGTCGTCTCTAAAAAACGCGTTTAAACGCTATTTTACAACGATCGCCTGCGGAGCAGTGGTAGGACCTTCGACACGGAGAACTCCCGCGCTGTCGATCTCCAGACGATCAAAAAAGACCACTCTCTCTCCCGGGTTCGACGACATGCGTCCGTGATATACGCAGTAGAGCGACGAGTCAGGCATCTCCACCACCATGTTGTGGCCGGTACCCATGACAACACCTCCCTTGCTCACATTCTCTTCAAGAACCGGATTTGACGACGACTTCACAAACGGGCCGAGAGGCGAATCGGAAGTGGCATAACCCACGGCATAATACTTGCCGCCATAGTGGTTGGCCGAATACATCATGTAGTACTTGTCACCCGACTTGAAGATATAAGAGCCCTCGGTCCAGCGACGGTTGACTTCCTTGTTGGTTACCGAGCGGCTCTCCCACTCGGCCTGAACATCGTCGAGACGCGTGGGCGGGGCAAGCAGCAGCTGAGGCTCGCCAACGACACCACTGAAATCAGGCAGCAGCTCCACACCATAGACCCAGCTTTCCTCCACCTCGTCACAAAACCCCTCCTCACGTGCCTTGTCGGCTATCTCACTGTCGACAGCATGCTTATAGCAGCAGCGCGAAAAATAGAGATAACACTTGCCGTTGTCCTCAAAAAGCACATTGGCATCGATTATAGGGTAAGGCGGATTAAACACCGGACGATCAAGGTAGTCCGCAAAAGGTCCTGCGGGACTGTCGGCAACAGCCACACCGATCTTGAAATTTTCACCCTCATTGCCGGGATTGTCCTTGGCATTGGCACTGTAGAACATATAGTACTTTCCATCGCGCTCATAGACCTCGGGAGCCCAGAAACAATCGACATTCCACTGGCTGTCGCCACCCCCTTTATATACCTGGCCAAGCGGCTCCCACACCGACATGTCCTCGGAGACATAAGCCTCAAAGCCATCGGCCAGCGATGTGCCATACATATAATACTTTCCATCTGAAGCCGCGAGCACAAAAGGATCACCAAACCTGACAGGAACAGGGTTGGTTACCGTAGATGTCACGCGTTCCACCTTTCCGGCGCCTGCGCATCCGGTGAAAAACAGTGCAGAGCATGCGATGAGCGCTGCTGAGATCCGACTGGTAATCATCATTATGAAATTCACTTTTTCCGGTTAGACAAAACAAAAAGCGACCCGCCGTCACAGAGGATCGCTTTTCAGTCGATATAATATATAATATACTTGTTATTAGATTCCGAGCTTTGTCTTCACAAGCGGAGTAACATCGACCACATCGGTGCTTGTATATGCGGCTACTCCGTTAGGAAGAATCATAGCAAACCCGTTTTCAGCACCAACCGACTGGATGGCCTCCACCATCTTCTGCTGAACAGGCTGCAGAAGCTGCTGCTCCTGGCGCTGGAGATCCTGCTGGGCTGTCTGATAGAACTGATTTACCTTCTGGTCAAGTTCCTGAACCTCCTGCATGCGACGATCCTTGATCGACTGGGGAGTATTGGGGTCCTCTGAAAGAGTCTGGAAATCGGCAAACTTCTTTTCCATCTCCTCGCGGAGTTTTGCAAACTCGGTCTCATATTTCTGAGAGGCCTCCTGGAGCTGCTGCTCAGCTGCCTTATACTCGGGCATCAGGGGAAGAATCGCGCTTGTGTCTACAACGCCAAGTTTCTGCGCCGATGCGCAAAGGGGAAGTGCCACGAGAAGGGCAACAAGGAGTTTCTTGATCATCGCTAATGATGTAATTGTAATGTATAATGACTTCTATTTTAACAACTATCCGGATATGACAGAGTTTCTCGATGGTATCAGTTCACTCCGGATGTCGCAAATATAACTTTTTATTTTGAATAACCCAAGCGCGCAAGCACATCGTTGCTGACATCTATGCGTGGAGAAGCAAAAATTATCTCTGTCGCCGACGCACGGTCGATGATCGCTTGATAGCCCTTTTCATCGGCAAGCTTCTTTATCGCCTCATATATCTCATTTTGTATCGGCTCTACAAGAGCGGCACGTTTCTGATACAACTCACCTTCCGGACCAAAATACGCATAGCGTAGCTCTGCTGCGTTTTTCTCCACCGCAGCAATTTTATCCTCGCGTTCACGACGCTGGTCTGCTGTCAGATAGACCGCCTCCGACTGGTAATTCTGATACATCTGCGATGCCTCAGACTGTCTCTTTTCAATCTCCTTCTGCCACTTTGCAGAAAGCTGGTTAAGTTCCTCATTGGCCATCTCATAAGCCGGTATATTCCGAAGGATATACTCCATGTCGACAAGGGCAAACTTCTGAGCCTGCGCGCTCACAGCAGCGCCTACAATCACCAAGAGTGCTATAATAATCTTTTTCATAAGCCTTTTCTACTTTAGACAACCGAAGAGCCCGTTTGGTTTAATCAACACATCAGAATTCCTGGCCAAGGATGAAATGGAAATGGCTTCCACCCTTCTCGCCATAGACCTTGTCGAAACCATAAGCCCAGTCAATACCCATCATACCGACCATAGGCAGGAATATACGCACACCGGCACCGGCACTACGCTTGAGACTGAACGGATTGAAAGACTTGACATCGGTCCAGGCATTACCGCCTTCAGCAAAGACAAGACCATAGATCGTCGTCGAGGTCTGCAACATAAACGGGAAATGAAGCTCCATGCCAAGACGAGTATAGGCATAGCCCTCACGTCCCCACGGTGTAAGAGCACCGTTTTCATATCCGCGCAGACCGATTGTCTCAGTTGCATAGGTATAGGATCCCGTCATACCGTCACCGCCGACATAATACGTCTCAAACGGCGACTTGAGGAACTTGTTGTAACTGCCGAGAAGACCGATATCGGCACGCGTCATGAGCACGAGCGTGTAAGTGCCTTCGGGGTTGACAAGCGGCGTGTAGGTGCGGGACTTGAAAGCAAGCTTCCAGTATTCGATCCACTTGTAAAGCTTCTCTTTCGAGGCAACGGTATTCTCCTTGTACAGAGCTTCCCAGTTCTTCTTGCCGAAGAGAGAAGCAGGAGGAGTGGCATGCATGCTGAGGGAGAACATCGATCCCGAACGCGTATAAAGCGGATTATCGATACTCGAACGAGCAAGTGTCAGACCCATAACAATAGAATTGGACACTCCATTGTTCATGTAGTAGAGATACTCCCAGTTTTTCAGATTATACCAGTTGTATGACACATCGGCAGTAAGCGAGAAGTAATCGTCGGGCCAGCTCAGCTGTTTGCCGAACGCAAATGTGATACCCGCCATCTGCAGATACTTGTTGGGGTCATATGCATCCTCGTATGTGCTGTTGTAATAATCGTTGTAGCCGTAGCCGTAGTTGCCAAGTCCCATGTTCATAAAGGCTGCATTCTGCCAGGTGCTGTTGTAATACGATGAGTTGACACCTGTCTGACGGCTGTAATAAGCCGATACCTGAAGCGAGTTGGGACGTCGGCCACCAAACCACGGATCAAGGAACGACAACGAATACGCCTGATAGAAGCGGGCATTGGTCTGAGCCGACACAGTGAAAGTCTGTCCCTCGCCCTGTGGGATAATACCACGGTAGGAACCCGGTCTGAACAGATTTTTTATAGAGAAGTTTGTGAACTTCAGCGCAACCTTCGCAATGACACCGGTCTGTCCCCATCCGAGCGAGAACTCTACCTGGTCATTGGCTTTTGACGTAAGGTCAAACACAATGTCAACCGTACCGTTTTCTTCATTTGGTTCAGGCCTAAGATCCATTGTTTCCGGATCAAAGTGTCCCGTCTGGGCGATCTCACGTGCCGAACGCATCAGGTCGCTCTTACTGAAAAGCTCGCCCGGTTTCACACGCAGTTCACGACGTATCACCTTTTCATACAGTCGGTCGTTACCATTGATGACAACCTTGTTGATACGCGCCTGAGGTCCCTCGAACATTCGCATTTCAAGGTCAATTGAATCGCCCTTGATATTTTTCTCGATAGGCACCAGCTGATAGAACAGATAACCCTGATCCATATATGCGTTGGCCACCGCATCCTCATCCTCGTTCAGTCGCTTGTTGATAAGCTTCTGGTTATATACCGCACCCGGCTCAATACCGAGCAGCCAGTTGAGTCGGTCAGTTTCATAGACCGTATTTCCGACCCACGATATGTCACTGATATAATATTTCTGTCCTTCCTCAAGAGAGATATAAACGTCGACAGTCTTGTCGTCATACGGAACAACACTGTCTGCCAGGATTTTGGCATCACGATATCCCTTCTCGTTATACTTTTCTATGATACGGCCGAGGTCATCCTCATAATCACTCTCGACAAATTTTTTCTGACGGAAAAGATTGAGCAGCTTACCCTTCTCGTTTGTCTTCTTCATCACACGCTGCAAGGCGTTGTCCGACATCACCTCATTACCGTCGATATAAATTTTGTGCACCTTCACCTTGTCATGCTTGTCGATTGCGATATTCACAATTGCCGAGTTAGGTGCCGATACATCATCTATAAGATCAATCTTCACATCGGCATTACCGAATCCCTTGCCATTGAAATATCCTTTGATGATAGTCTTGGCGCGATTGACGATATTCTGGGTTATCTGATTGCCGACCATCAGATTCAGACGTTCCTGAAGATCCTCACGCTCGCTTTTCTTGACACCCTCATACCTGACAGAAGAAATGCGCGGCTGCGTACGCAATGCGATCTCAAGCCATGCCTTGTTTCCTACCGTTTTAGTCACCTTGATCTGTGCCTGTGCAAAAAGGCCCTGACGCATCAGGCGCTTCACCGCGGTAGTGATATCATTTCCCGGTATATCTACAATATCACCTATCTTAAGACCGGAATACCCTATGACTATATAATCCTCATAACTGTCATTGCCCGTCACCTGTATGTCGGCGATCTCATAACTGCGGGGCATCGACGAGAAAATTACAGCAGGGTTATAGATAGTGTCGGTATCAGCCTGCTGTCCGTAGGCGGCTATAGCTCCGAGAAACAGGAAGAAACATGCTATATAACTCTTTCTTAACATATCCGGTGTGATGAATGATTGCATTTCGTGTTATTTGCTTCTTATTGGCCTCAGGAGTCTATTGTTGTCCCTCGACCTGCTCACCTGTGAGACCGAAGCGTCGCTGACGGCTCTGATAGGCGACAACTGCTTTTTTAAGTTCTGTATCGTCAAAATCAGGCCAGTATGTTGGGGTTAGATAAATTTCTGTATATGCTATCTGGTAAAGCAGGAAATTGCTGACGCGGAAATCTCCTCCGGTGCGAATCAGCAGATCAGGATCAGGCATACCGGATGTCGCAAGTGCCGATGCCACATCCTCATCGGTAACCGAAGCCGCATCAATTTCTCCGGCAGCTGCTTTAGACGCTATTTTCCTGACTGCCTCACGTATCTCCCAGCGCGATGAATAGCTGATAGCCAGAACAAGTGTCAGCCCTGTGCAATGCGAGGTTTCTTCAACACATTTGCTCAGACGTTTGAACGCCAGTTCGGGCATACGCGACATATCACCGATAACCGTCATTCTGACATTGTTCTTGATAAGATCGGGAGTCTCACGCTCGATAGCAGTGACGATAAGGTGCATGAGTGCATCCACTTCCTCTTTCGGTCGATTCCAGTTTTCTGTCGAGAAAGTGTATAGCGTCAGATATTTTATGCCGAGCCGAGAAGCAGCCTCCGTCACACGGCGCACTGCCACGACCCCTTCAACGTGACCGGCCGTTCGGTCAAGACCACGTGACTGAGCCCAACGTCCATTGCCGTCCATTATAACGGCCACATGATCGGGAACCCTGGTCATGTCGACCGTGATTTCCGTGTCGGCGGTGTTAGCTATGTCGGTTGTTTTTGTCATTTTATTCAGTCAAAGTAATGGCACGTCGCACAACGCTCGCCAAACTCATAAGATATGCCTACTGTAAGCATTGAAAGCCAGTCGGTGTTTTTAATCCGGCTTCCCGCTATGCCATACAGGTCGGCACTTCCGTCAAGGCCATCGGTAAAACTTTTGGCCATTGAGAATTCTCCCCGGAGATTCAGGCGAGGTTTTATCCTGAACTTCACTCCGATTGCCATAGGCAACAGCGGAGCGACCCTGCAGGAACTGCCATGTGGAACGGCGACAACCGCTCCCGCCCCTGCCGCGACATAGGGAGTCCATCGCGACAAATGCTTGAATGTCTCTCCTTCGCCATAGGCGAAGAAATTGAATTCAGCTCTCACACTCAGATCTCCGACCGCAGATCTGAAATATGTCGGAGCATCGGCAGGAAGCACACCCCCGACACCGTCGAGACTTCCCGATATGCCGGAATATCCGGCCATCGCCTGAAAACTCCATCGGGAGTCAAAAACGTAGGCACCCCACGCCGAAGCACGGAAGCCGGCATGCGCCATCGGATTGCTACGGCTGTATTCTCCGAGATAACCTCCGAGACCGATCGAAGCACCGGCATCCCACTTGTAAGCCACATCCTGTGCCGATGACGGTGATACACACGCGATCAATGAGATCAGCGACAACAATCCGGCAAGAACGCGCATTGAAGCAACCCTACACAAGCCGACTGCTACTGCAGCGGCTTCACAGTGAGATAGCCGAGGACACCTCTCCAGGCGTCAGGAAGAAGTCGGCCGGTAATATCGTAACCTCCAACGAGGTATATATATGGAGCATTCCATTCTGTGATCGGACGTATGGCACGTGATCTGATCTCATGTTCGGCAACAAAAACCGATGCGCCGTAACGCGGCTTAATTTCCGAAGGAAGCTGTTTCTGTTGGTCGGCATCAAACCAATGCATACCCATGTCATCGGTGAAATGCACGTCGTCAACGAGTTTATTATCTTTCTTTTTTCCGCCGAGTGTCACAAGAACCTCATGCTCGGTCGTACGCCATGTCACCGTGTCAGTAGCACTGAAAGTATACGAGAACAATGAACGGCCTTCAGCCTCGTCAAGCGCACCCGCACTTACACAAGCCCACTCTTTGCCGTCAAATCCCCATGTATCTCCGGAAAGACCTCCGTCAAGCTTACGGCCGCCGACAAAATATCCTTGAGGCTGTACTCCCCAACGCACATTCATGCACACCATATTGCTGGTTCCTGAAACAGGGAAATCAGCGGGCATCGCCATGGGGGCAGATGTTCCGGGATAAACACTTGTATATACCGTATTTCCGCTGACAAAACAGCCAACGACCTTATCGTCATATGCCCCATACAGGTATTGCATCTCGACACCGTCACACACAGTCCAGCTCTCTGCTTCGTCCTGAGAGACGTAAAGATTACCGGCTCCGTCAAGAATATACAATTTTCCATCGGATGTTGCAGTAAAACTGTCAACATCCGGATCAAAGGCATCAAACCTTATACTGCGTGACTGCCAGGAAGACCAGTCATATGGATCTGTCGTAACAGCTATAGAATGTCCCGTGGCATTAGCCGTCAGCATATAATACGTTCCGTCAGACTCCACAGTTTTCTGTTTTTGCAGACCGGAGATAGCTGACGGAAGTCTGCCGCCAACAGCCGTCCAATAGATCGAATCGACTGGATGATCATACACATTTATAGTGACCGTATAATTCTGTCCTGCGGTTCCATCGTAGCTTGCGACATGTATCCGCACCGGTCCGCCGGCAAAATTAATTGAATCCGTAGCGTTCGTCAGATAATTCACCGTTGTATCAGCCCCGGCCTTGGTCTTGAACATGATATCGGTCGCCGAGCACATGTCGCTCTCGATATTCACTATCATACGCGATATATCGGTGCCGTATGGCAGTGGCTGGGCATTATATATCTCTCCCGTATTCAGGTCAATAGAGAAGTAAACGGAGTCAAGATTATTGAGGATTTTCTCATTGGCCGATAGAGAGAATGCGGTTATAACCGTACTTGAATAAGCATAGGTATATTCATTCTCGTCGTAGGAGCTGTTGCACGAAGCGACTACCCCTCCGAGAAAAGTGGCTGCAAGTGCAAATATGCTGTATATAGCGG
>JAIDKP010000303.1 GCA_029051445.1 Muribaculaceae bacterium
GGGAGTTCGCTGTAGACGCTGTCAAGCTTCATCGGGGGCAAGGTGCCACGGCTGCGCATGAACGAACTGCGCGATGCCCCGACGCCGCGGTTGAAGAGCGACTCAAGTTGACCGATGAGGTTGATGCGTGTCGTCTCGGCTATAGCCATCTGCTCGATCGCGCCCTCGCCGTTTTCCTTGACTTTGGCACCTCCAAGCCTGATTTTCATATTGTCGGGAGTGCCCGATATGTTGATACCGAACTTCCATGGCAGCGGCGACTTCAGCACCGAGACGTGGTAGTTGAGGTTCATGTCGAGGTCGTTGCTTCCCATGACTCCGAGGCGGTAACGGTCGATGTCGAATACAAACGGATATATACTCATCAGCGAACTGTCGACTACAATCTTCACGTTCATGCGGTCGATGAGATTGCGTTTCTTGTTCTTGAACACGAGCCACTTCGACATTGACTTAAATGTGTCGGCATCAAGCAGCACAAGGCTATCGCCGTCAATGTCGATGACGGCTTTCAGCGATGGTATCACAAAATTCATCTCCCGGTCGAGGCGCGTCGTGGCGGCGATATCGGCGTTCACTATGCCGCTTAGGTCGCGCATGGCCGGAAGCAGAGAGTCGATAGACGGCATCATCTGCAAGAAGCGTTCGATGTAGAAGTCGCTAAGTTTCATGCCCATGCCGAACTCAAGGCTGTCGGGATCAAGCGATGAATACAATGCCGACACGTCGATAGTGCCTACTTCGCCGCTGGCTGTGAGGTCGCGCAGACGCATGATGCCGCCACGCGTCTGCAAAGCGCCTTTGAAGTCGTGAAGCAACATGCCGGAGTATATGACATGGCCGGCTCTGACATCTACGGTCGCCTCAAGGTTTACAGGCACAATAAAAGGGGTGCCGAGTGAGTCTGATTCAAACGTCGCATCAGCCACGGCAACGTCACCGGCATATTCGTCGAGATCCGCCATGTCGCCGCCGGCAACACCGGTCTCGCCCGAGAGAAATGCTGCCGTGAGCTGGTCAATATCGACTGTATCGGATTCGATCGTGACACCCATTCTTATCGGTCGACGCGCGCTTGCCCTGCGTCCGGCCGCCCATCGTTCAAGATTGGTTATGTCGCCACGCACGCTCAGATCGGTATGCCCCACCTGCAATGAGAGGGATTGAAGATCTATACTGTCGCTCGAAAAAACGAGATCGACATCGCTGATGCGCGTGGCAAGCGGAAACGAG
>JAIDKP010000304.1 GCA_029051445.1 Muribaculaceae bacterium
CATTCATACGCCATGAAATTTTTTGTGACACTTATGGTTCTTGCGTTTTCATTTCAGTTGTCATCGGGACATACTCTGCCACCGGCACTGTCTGATGCCTCCGCACGCATAACGGCAGATGAACTGACACGGGTCTACGTGACTCCGATGAAGATTCTTTCTACTGAAGGGAATGTGACAGATGCACAGCGGTTGCTGGTGCCCGGCACCGGACAGTCCGACATTTTTGACAGCAGCATGTGCCGCATGGTGTCGACCGATGATGCCACGGCCTCCATTCTGCTTGATTTCGGCAAGGAACTCACCGGAGGCATCCGCATCACCATATCGACATGTTCGCCCCAGACAACTCCGCGTATGCACGTCAGGCTCGGCGAATCGGTATCGGAGGCGTGCAGCGACCTAAAGTCGGTCCCCGCATCAGAGGGCGGGAAACCCAACACTGCGACCAATGACCACGCGATGCGCGACATGGTGCTCACGATGCCTTTCTACGGCCAGATAGAGATTGGCAACTCCGGATTCAGGTTTGCCCGCATCGATCTGCTTGACAAGAATGTGACCGTCAACCTGAAAGAGATCGAAGCGGTACTGCGCTACCGCGACATACCTTATGCCGGCAGTTTTGAGTGCTCCGATGCACGGCTGACTGATATATGGAACACCGGCGCATACACGGTGCATCTCTGTATGCAGGACTATCTGTGGGACGGCGTGAAACGCGACCGCCTGATATGGCTCGGCGACATGCACCCTGAAACATCGACGATCGCAGCTGTGTTCGGGAGCGACCCGACAGTGGAGCGCACGCTCGATCTTGCAGTCGAACAGTGGCCGCTGCCGCAATGGTTCAACGGCATGAGTGCCTACTCGCTATGGTATCTGATCATCCAACATGACTGGTACATGCAGTCGGGCAACCGCGAGTTTCTCGACCGCCACGCTCCCTATATAGCCGGACTGGTCGACCGCATCGAGAGTCTTGTCGACAAGGACGGCACCGAACGCCTCTCAGAGTCGAGGTTTCTCGACTGGCCGTCGAGTACCAATCAGGCCGGAGTCGAGGCAGGCTACCGCGCGCTCATCGACTTGGCGATGCAGGCCGGCGAGTATCTGAGCGGCGTATCGGGCGACAAAGACCGTGCAAATAAATGCCGCGAAGTGCGCAAACGTCTTTCGCGCAAGAAGATGCCCCACAACGATCTTAAACAGGCCGCATCGCTCATGGCACTCGCCGGGACGATGGATGCCGACAAGGCATGCCGCGATTGCGTAAGTGTGGGCGGCACAAAAGGCTTCTCTACTTTTGGCGGATACTACATGCTTGAAGCATTGGCGAAAGCCGGACGACACGACGAGGCAATCGGTATTATACGCGACTTCTGGGGAGGTATGCTCGATCTAGGAGCTACGACTTTCTGGGAGGATTTTGACCTCGACTGGACGAAAAACGCAGGTCCTATCACACGCATGCCGCTTGAAGGGGAGGATGACATACACGCCGACTTCGGCGGTTACTGCTATGTGGGACACCGCCACAGCCTGTGCCACGGTTGGGCAAGCGGCCCGACTGCATGGATGAGCCGCCACATCCTCGGCGTGGAGGTGCTTGAGCCCGGATGCCGCAAGGTGAGGATCACCCCCAATCTTGGCGATCTCGAATGGGCCAAAGGCACATATCCGACTCCCTACGGACCGATCTCGGTCGAACACCGCCGCACTCCGTCGGGCAAGATAGTAACTACCGTCGGAGCACCTAATGAGATAACTGTCGTAAAATAAAAGATATGAGCCACACCGACACACTCCGCCGACGCGAGACAATAGGCTGGATCGACGCGTTGCGCGTGCTTGCGATCGTCCTCGTAGTCATCTCCCACTGCTGCGACCACTTCAATGCACTGTATGGCATCGACAACACCGGGTTTTATCTCGGAGCCACTATCGGCAGCCTTGTGAGGCCATGTGTGCCGCTTTTCGCCATGATGACCGGCGTGCTTCTGTTTCCCGTGAGGCAGGACACCACTCTCACCGGGTTCTACCGCAAACGCATAGGGCGACTGCTATGGCCGCTTGCTTTCTGGTCGCTTGTGCTGCCGGTCGCCAATTTCATTGCCTACCACTATGTATGGACCACTCCGGCCAACATGTCGCTTGTCGGCCCGTTTGATGTAAACAATCTCATCAACCATCTATACACCTGGGTCTTCAATTTCAACTACGATACCGTGCCGCTGTGGTATCTCTATATGCTGATCGGCATTTATCTGATCATACCTATAGTGAGCCGCTGGCTCGAGACGGCATCCGACCGCGACATACGCACAGTGCTATGGCTCTGGGCGGCAAGCCTTCTCGCACCATACATCCAGCATTTCGCTCCTGCTCTCGGCTATCAGGGCAATTACGACAACTGGGGCCTCTGGGGCGTGTGTAGCTGGAATGCTTTTGGCTCATTCCATTATATGTCGGGGTTCATGGGCTACATGATACTCGCCCACTATCTCATGCGCAACCCGGTGCGTTGCAGCACGTCACGCCTTGCGGCCGTTACGGTGCCTATGTTTGTCATCGGATTTGCCGCCACAACCGCCGGCTTCATCTCGATGGTTCCCTCGGGCAACTGGGCTCTGATCGAGCTTTTCTGGTCGTTCTGCGGCATAAACGTGTTCATGATGACGCTGCCCGTATTCCTGTGGGTCGAGCGTTCGCAGGTGAAAGTGTCGCCGCTGGTGACACGCCTTGCCATGATGTCGTTCGGTGTCTACCTGTGCCACTTCTCGATCGTGCAGTGGGGCTATGAGGTGATGTATTCGACCGGCCTTCCGGCATGGATACGCCTTACGCTGAACGCACTCTGCACGACCGTGATCAGTTTCGGCATCGTCGCTCTCATGATGAAGAGCCGGTTTCTGCGCCGCTTTGTGATGTGACGGCCCCGGGCTGCCGGGCTCTGTCGATCGACACAAGCCACATTTTCAGCCATTTTATCATAATGGTAGTGGCCGGAAGGGCTATGACCATGCCGAGAACACCGAGCAGCGTACCCCACACCGACAGGGCAAGCAGTATCACAGCCGGATTAAGCCCCATGGCCTTGCCCATGATGCGAGGTGTGAGAAACAGATCGGAGAAAGCTTCGACTGCCGCATAGACCGCGACACACTCCAGCCATATCGTCCAGAAATCGACACCTGTGTCAATGGCGTGGAAGATGCACATGACCGTGACAGGCACGACCGACACATAGACAAGATAGGGTACCATGAACAGCACGCAGTTGACCAGTCCGATCGCAACAGCCATAGGTATGCCTACGATCGAGAATCCAACGACATAGCATAGTCCGGTTATGAGCGATATCAGCGCCTGATTGCGGAAATAGCGGTTCATTGTCCAACTCACGTCGTGTGCCACCGACTTGGCGGCGGGCAACCACCGTCGCGGCATATAGCGATAGAAATCGCTGCGGTATTTGTTAAGATCAAGCGATATGAAGAACACATATACTATCGCTATTACCCATCCGAGTAGGGCGAGAATTTCGTTGAGTCCCGACGAGAGCGCATCCCACATGCCACGTAGCGCACTCATAGTATTGACGTTGTCGAGCTTCGAGGCTATTGTGTCGATATCAAGTCGGGTTCTTACGAACCTGTGTATCGTCTCGGGGAAATGTCCGATGCCCGGATGCCCGTTGCGGGCATATCTGTCGAGCATGTCGGATAGCTGCGCGCACTCGTTCTCGACAAGCGGTATGAATATAAGACACATTATTGCGAAAACAACAATGATCTCGCCGCATGTGATCAACACGGCTACGCAGCGCGATTTCAGACGCATTTTCCTCCGGTTGTAGCGCACCCACGGCTCCATCATGTAGGCGACAAGCGCGGCCACGGCAAACGGCAGAAGCACATGTCGCAGCACAGCCACAAGCCATATCAGTCCGGCGAGCACCGCCAGACTGAAGACGATGCGCACGACGCGATCAAATGTATATGGACGGCTCGACCACATTTTCATACACCCCTTTGAGACATAACACCCTGCGAAGAGGCAATGTTCAAGAGTTTTTCGGGCGTGAGGGTGTCGTGTCATAAGAAAAAGGCGCCCACGTTGTGGGCTCGGTGTGGAGCACCCCCCGCATGTCCGCGCCCTCACGGGCGCGGTTACTGAAGAAGCCGGGGCTGTCGCCCCTGCACAGCGATAGCCGCAGCGCGGCTACGTTGCGATGAATGCTGTTCGGCGTCGGGGAAGGCAGATAAAAGACCTCTCCGAGGCCACGTTTTAGCACAACGACATTACCCCACACCGTCGCGCTCCGCGCTCGATGTGGGGCTTGACATTACATCGTGCCTTCGGCACTTGCATGTATGGTTCGGATCTTCAAGTGTGGTAGGTTAAGCCCTGCTCGCAAGCGAAGCGGGTTAACAAAAAGCCATCCCTTCGGTATAAGATATGAGGGGACGGTTCAGTCTCTGCGAGACTGGTTGCGACGATGGATCCAGTCCCCACCCTGTTCGCTTCGCTCACAGGATGGGGTTTAGCTCCGGCTACGCCGGGTTGCAGCCTCTGCG
>JAIDKP010000305.1 GCA_029051445.1 Muribaculaceae bacterium
AATTGACTTCGACACTCCAAAGAAGCGTTTTTTCGATAAGGTTGCATAAATTTGCATTTGCTGTTGGACTCTACACTCTATATTCTAGAGGTATTTCTGAAACAATAAAAAATTATTTTAGGCATTTAGCCAACTTATTCAAAAACAATTACTAACTTTGCGCCGCAAAACTACGCGGAAGACTCTGTCAGTCATTCCGCGCGTGTTGCATATAGTTCACATTATTAACCCTTTAGTTTAAATGACTGACGAAGTAAAGAACAGCCCGATCGAAGATTTCGACTGGCTCGCATACGAGAAAGGCGAGACTCCGGGCGAGAAATCGCGTGACGAGCTCATGCAGACCTATGGCCAATCACTTGGCACCGTCAAAGACAAAGAAGTAATCGAAGGCACAATCATCGCCCTCAACAAGCGCGAGGCTGTTGTCGACATAGGTTACAAGAGCGACGGCATCATCCCCTTCAATGAATTCCGCTACAACCCCGACATCAAGATCGGCGACAAAGTAGAAGTTTTCATTGAGAATCAGGAGGACAAAAAAGGCCAGCTCATCCTGAGCCACCGCAAAGCTCGTGCCGCACGTTCGTGGGAGCGCATCAACCACGCCCTCGAGAACGACGAAATCATCACCGGCTACATCAAGTGTCGCACCAAAGGCGGCATGATCGTCGACGTGTTCGGCATCGAGGCATTCCTCCCCGGATCACAGATCGACGTTCGTCCCATCCGCGACTACGATATCTTCGTTGGCAAGACCATGGAGTTCAAGGTTGTCAAGATCAACCAGGAATACCGCAACGTCGTTGTCAGCCACAAGGCACTCATCGAGGCCGAGCTCGAAGCTCAGAAGCGCGAGATCATCTCGAAGCTCGAAAAGGGTCAGGTACTCGAGGGTACTGTCAAGAACATCACCTCCTACGGTGTCTTCATCGATCTTGGCGGCGTAGACGGTCTCGTTCATATCACCGACCTCTCATGGGGTCGCGTAAGCCATCCCGAGGAAGTTGTACAGCTCGATCAGAAGCTCAATGTCGTTATTCTCGACTTCGACGACGAGAAGAAGCGCATCGCTCTTGGTCTCAAGCAGCTTCAGCCCCATCCCTGGGACGCTCTCAGCGAGGAGCTCAAGGTTGGCGACAAAGTTCATGGCCGCGTAGTTGTCATGGCTGAATACGGTGCATTTGTTGAAATCGCACCCGGTGTCGAAGGTCTCATCCACGTCAGCGAAATGTCGTGGAGCCAGCACCTCCGCTCGGCCAACGATTTCCTCCACGTAGGCGACGAGGTTGACGCTGTCATCCTCACACTCGACCGCGAGGAGCGCAAGATGTCGCTCGGCCTCAAGCAGCTCAAGAAAGATCCCTGGGAAGACATCGAGGTCCGCTACCCGGTTGGCTCAAAGCACACTGCACGCGTCCGCAACTTCACCAACTTCGGTGTATTTGTTGAGATTGAGGAAGGTGTTGACGGCCTCATCCACATCAGCGACCTTTCATGGACCAAGAAAGTTAAGCACCCGAGCGAGTTCACTCAGATCGGTGCCAACATCGAGGTTCAGGTTCTCGAGATCGACAAAGACAACCGTCGTCTCTCGCTCGGCCACAAGCAGCTCGAGGAGAACCCCTGGGACGTATTCGAGACCATCTTCACTCCGGGCTCTGTTCACGAAGGCACAATAGTCGAGATGCTCGACAAGGGTGCTGTAGTGGCACTCCCCTACGGTGTCGAGGGCTTCGCAACTCCCAAGCACCTTGTCAAGCAGGACAACAGCCATGCCAAGGTTGACGAGAAGCTCGACTTCAAGGTGATCGAGTTCAACAAGGACAACCGCCGCATCATCCTCTCACACAGCCGCATCTTCGAGGACGAACAGAAAGCAGAGAAGAACGAGCAGCGCAAGGCTAAACGCGCACAGCGCAAGTCGGAGGAAGCTACTGCAGCTCCTGCAACCACAATCGAGAAGACCACATTCGGTGATCTCGAGGCACTTGCAGCTCTCAAAGAGCAGCTCTCGCGCAAGTAATACGAAAATTACAGATCTATGAGGCTGTGTCGTAATTAAGTTTTACGGCGCAGCCTCTCTTTTTTGAGTGTTGAGGTTTGGATATTTTTCAGGCG
>JAIDKP010000306.1 GCA_029051445.1 Muribaculaceae bacterium
AGTAAAATAAAGGTTGTTTATATCAGCTTATAACGATCGGCATTGAGGTGTACAGGGAAACGGTGACGCAGTGTGTAGATCTCGTAAATCCACAAATAATAAAAAAAAAGGCGCATGTCGTCGGTAGTCTCTTTGCTGAGATTTCCGAGTTCATCCACGCCGGTGGTAAGATCACGTGAGTAGCTGCCGAAGTCATCTTTGCCCGAACGGTTTACTCCGAGATATACCGCTTGGTTCTCTATGGCGCGGGCCACAAGCAGCGACTTCCACGCATAGCCGCGGGAGTCGGGCCAGTTTGCTGCCACTATCATCATGTCATAGCGGTTGTCGTTGTTGCGCATCCACACCGGAAACCGGAGGTCATAGCATACCGTTATGGCGATATTCCAGCCGCGGAAGAAAGTGACCGGAGGCACAGCATCACCTGCCTCAAAAATGCGCTTCTCGTCGCTCAGGACGAAAAGGTGGTGCTTGTCGTAGTATATCGTGGCATTATCGCCGGTTGTGTCCGGATTGATAAAAAAAGCACGGTTTCTGAGCGTTCCGTCGTTGGCGCGGCAGATGAAACTTCCGCAGACTGCGATCCTGCGGGAAGAAGCGATTTGTCTCAGCGCGGTCATGGTCGGGCCGTCGGTGCTTTCTGCCAGAAATGACGCTTCCTCTTTGTCTTTTATGAACCCGGTTGTGAATAATTCGGGAAGGGCGAGTATGTCGGTGTCGGAGTCAAGACTGTCGGCTACGTTCTGTACTGCTGTGAGATTTCTCGATTTGTCGGCCTGACGGATGTCAAGCGGAAACATTGCGACCTTGATCTTTGACATGACAGTGGTATTGATTTTAAATTTGGGAGATAGACCGGAAAAATCAGTCGACGGTGAATTTCTCGGGATAGCGCCCTGTGGCTCCCCTGTAAAATTCCTTGATCCGGGCCATGTCGGCCTCGATGTTTGTGGTGTGTTCGATCACAGTGGTGGCCGATGCCGTTTTTGTGCGGAAATCGATTTTGGCAAGCACAATCGGTATGCCGGTCTGATTGG
>JAIDKP010000307.1 GCA_029051445.1 Muribaculaceae bacterium
CCGTAGTAGCGGTGGCCGGGATAGCCTTCTGCATATTTGTTTGTGAGGCATGAGCCCATCGCTTTCATCACTTCGTAGCTGACGAAGTTTTCTGATGCGATCAGTTCGATGCCTTTTTTCTGACGGTCATGTTCTTTGTCTATAAGACCGAAAATATCAGTGTCTTTAACCATAGAAAGTGTAGTATGGGAAATTATTTTTTCTTTTTAACTGAAAACCCGAAATGGCCTATGTAGTCGCCCTGGCGATAATATCCGCCATGTGTATAGACGAGGGGTCCGGCTTTCTCGAGGTTGAATTTGCCGGTCTCGGGGTCGAGCCAGCGTTCGTCGGCGAGCACGTTGAGCACTTCGCCTATAAACATGTCGTGGCTTCCGAGCGAGATTATGTCGCGCACACGACACTCTATCGATACAGGTGCCTCTTTGATCGACGGGCAGGCCACGGCCACGCCCGGCTCAGGCGTAAGACCGGTTTCTTTCCATTTGTCGAAGTCGCGTCCCGATCTCACTCCGGCCCAGTCGGTGGCTTTGGCCATGTCGGCGGTAGTGAGATTGATCGTGAACTCCATGTTGCGCTTGATCAGGTCATGGCTGTAGCGCTCGGGACGCACCGACACGTAGCACATTGCCGGATCGGAGCAGATTGTGCCTGTCCATGCCACAGTGAGAAAATTGGAGGTATCCTGGTCTCCGCAGCTCACCAGTACGGCTGGCAGCGGGTAGATCATTGTGCCTGGACGCCACGACTGTTTCATAGCAGTGTGGCTTTGAGTGAGCTGACTGTGTGGTTGCAGTAGTGGCAACGCAACAGTCCGGCATTGCGGTCGATGACGGCAAATTTGGTGCGCATTGGCTCGTGGTTGGTGATGCACTTCGGATTGTCGCACTTGACGATGCCGATAACTGTGTCGGGTAGCTCTACGCGCCTTTTTTCCACGACCTCGTAGTCGCGTATGGTGTTGACGACTGCTTCGGGTGCAATAATGGAAATGCGGTCAAGCACAGCTTCGGGGAAAAATGTGTCGGCTACTTTTATAATGCCTTTGGCTCCGTGTTTGGAGCTGTGGAGGTTGTTGCCGATTGTCAGCTGCTTGTCAAGTAGCTCGATTCCGAGTATCTTGACACACTGAAACAGCGCCTGTGGGGGGATGTGGTCTATCACAGTGCCGTTGCGCAGGGCAGCAACGGCCAGTTCTTGCTTGCTCATTGCTGTTTAGTTGTTGTTGTTAATGGTGAGTGGTGCCTGTGGGATATCGATACCGAGCGAGCGGCATATGAGAGCCTGGCGTGCATATAGGCCGTTCTGCGCCTGTTGGAAATAATAGGCTTTGGGATTGTCGTCGACATCGATGTTTATTTCGTTTACGCGTGGCAGCGGATGCAGTATGCGCAGATTTTCGCGTGCGCCGTCGAGCATGGCATTGTGAAGGGTGTAGAGATCTTTCACTTTCTCATACTCCATGAGGTCGGCGAAGCGCTCACGCTGCACTCGGGTCATATATATGATGTCGGAAGTGTCGATCACTTCCTTTGAAAACTCCTTGTGCTCAGTGTATGTGATTCCGTTTTGCCGGCATATTTCCTTATATTCTTCGGGCATTTTAAGCTCGTCGCAGGCCACAAACCTGAATGTAGGATTGAAATAGCGCATAGCCATGATGAGTGAGTGGACTGTGCGCCCGTATTTGAGGTCTCCGACAAGGGTGATGGTCAGGTTGTCGAGATGCCCTTGTGTCTTGTAGATTGAATAAAGGTCAAGCATCGTCTGCGAGGGGTGCTGGTTGGCTCCGTCGCCGGCATTTATGATCGGAACGTCGGTGACTTCAGTCGCATATCGCGACGCGCCTTCGAGAAAATGGCGCATGACGATGAGATCGACGTAGTTGCTCACCATTTTTATGGTGTCTTTGAGAGTCTCGCCTTTCGACGTGCTTGTCGAAGATGCGTCACTGAAGCCGATTAGTCGTCCGCCGAGACGGTTCACTGCAGTTTCGAAACTCAGGCGTGTGCGTGTCGAGGGCTCAAAAAAAAGTGTCGCCACGACTTTGCCGTCAAGAATTTTCTGGTTTGGATTCAGCTCAAAGTGTCGGGCCTGGGCGCGAAGACGCATGATCTCCTCTT
>JAIDKP010000308.1 GCA_029051445.1 Muribaculaceae bacterium
GTGTGTGAAGTGCCTTTCAGGCATTGGAGGGTGCGTGTGGAGGGGTAGCTGTGATAGCTGTAGTAGCTTCCGTAGCTGCTTTAGGCAAGGTGCCTTTCAGGCATTGGAGGGTGTTGGTGGGGGTAGCTGATGTAGCTGAGATAGCTGCTGTAGCTAATGTGGCTGCTTTAGGGATGGGGAAGGTGTTTTGTTGCGGGTGTGGGTGGCGTGGAGGTTTTTTGTGATGTGGATGTATATGATTTGTTGTGGAAAAGGTGTAAATTTACTGAGTGTGTAATCATAATGAAGTGAATATGAGGCGTTGTGCTATTGTGTTGCTTGCGGTGATGTGTTGTGTCACGTTCTGGGGACGAACAAAGAAGGCTGTGTATGTCATTATTGACGGAGTGCCTGCCGACCAGATCGAGCGTCTTCATCCGCCTACAATTTTTGATATAGCATCGGAGGGTGCTTATGCGCGTGCTTATACGGGAGGCGAGATCGGGGCTTATAGTGAGACTCCTACTATTTCAGCTATAGGTTATACTAATCTGCTTACGTCTACGTGGCTTAACAAGCATAATGTTGACGGTAACAGTAATCTTAATCCCAACTATAATTACTGGACTATTTTCCGTATCGCCAAGGAACAGGGGCGGGATGTGAAGACGGGGCTTTATTCAAGCTGGACGGATAACAGAACTGTGCTTATAGGAGAAGGAAAGGAGGAGACTGGAAATGTCGTGATTGATTATGTGGCAGATGGTTTTGATCTCGACACTGTTAATTTCCCTCACCGTGAGAAGGAGCTGCATGTTTTTGACTATGACGAGCAGGTCTCAAAGTCGGCGGCTGAGAGCATCATGCGTGATGGGCCTGATCTGAGTTGGGTTTATCTTTGGTATACTGATGATGCCGGACATATCGAGGGCAACGGGGAGTTTTTTGACGAGTATGTGTATAAGGCGGATGATCAGATAGCGCGTGTGTGGGAAGCAGTCAAGTACCGTGAGGCGAATTACGACGAGGAGTGGATGGTTGTTGTCACGACTGATCACGGACGCACAGAGAATGGTCACGGTCATGGGCGTCAGTCGGAGCGAGAGCGTACAACCTGGATTTCGACTAATGTCGGGGTCAACAGTCATTTTACAGACGGGACGCTTGCTATTGTCGATATTGCGCCTTCGATCAGCCGTTATCTCGGTTTTGAGGTTCCGCAGGATGTGCTTTGGGAACAGGACGGTATTCCATTTGTGGGGAATGCCGATATATATGATCTGAAGACAATGCCTTATGATGATTGTGTGGAGCTGAGCTGGAAGAAGCATTCGGATGCTCCGGTAACTATATATGCTGCTGTAACAAATGATTTCAATAAGGGTGGCAGAGACAGCTATGTAAAGATCGCGGAACTGAAGGGTGGTGCCGACGGGTATAAGGTGGATCTCAATTCACTGCCGGACTCAAAGTTCTATAAATTTGTCGCGGTGTCGTCGGGAAATCATCTAACCCGATGGTTTAAAAGGTGAATGAGATGGTGTCTGCCGTGTGTTGTGTTAAAGTTTGTGAGGGGTAAAACTGTTATTTGAATCAGTCTGTTATAGTAACAAACCCATTTTGAAAATTTGATATAAAAGTTTAATACTATGGATTGTAACTGTAACAAGGAGAAGCATTCATATCACTTCCATATCTCGGAGGTGGTGGATGGCAAGATTCAGGATGTCATGAGTTTCAATTTCGGCGGACATCATGATATGGCTGAGCTGTCGAAGCTTGCGGCGACCAAGGAAGATCTTAGTGAGAAGCATGCCAGGGAGCTTGTAGTGGGACTCCGTCTGATGCATCACGCGTTGAAGAAGTATCCTGACAACAAGTTGTTTGCTGATTTTCTCGGTCAGCTTAACGATTTCAAACACGCTCTCAAGGGCAAGTGAGATTGTCGGTCTCCTTTGTCGGGAATGTAGTGTAAGAGGCTGTGTCGTAATTAAGTTTTACGGCGCAGCCTCTCTTTTTTGAGTGTTGAGGTTTGGATATTTTTCAGGC
>JAIDKP010000309.1 GCA_029051445.1 Muribaculaceae bacterium
GTTATGGGCGAGGCAATAACATTGAGAGTGATTTCACCAAGCGGGATTGTGTTTGAAGGGGAGGTTGTGAAGGTCGGTCTTCCTGGCACTAAAGGTGCTTTCACTGTGTTTCGCAATCATGCCTCGCTGATCACGACTCTCGAGAATGGTCAGATAACGTATCGGACCAAAGACTCGGGAGAGGATAAGACCATTGAGATTTCAGGCGGTCTTGCGACGATAGAGCGTAATGTCGTTTCGGTGTGTCTTCAGTGATTGACCTTTATAGAGAAAAAAACAGAGTATAATAATTCGCGTAAAAAACAAGATGCATCAGCGACTTTACAGATATATCGTAGCTTTTGTGGCATTTCTTTTTGCTTCGGTGTTTGCCGGAGGTCTTGAAGTGTCGGCTGCTGACCGCCATGATGAGTCGTCGGAAAAGCCTCTTGACGTGAAAGAGATACTTTTTGAACATCTTGGTGACGGTTATGGCTGGGAGATGCCATTTGATCACCACAAGCGCATCCCTCTGCCTGTTATCGTCAGAAGCAATGACGGCAGCTGGCATGTCTTTTCATCGGGACGTGTGACCGGAGGAAATGATTTTGTCGACGGTGGTGTGAAGTTCAGGATTGCCAAGGATGGAGAGTATCGCAACAAGATTGTCGAAGTAGACGGTGCAGGTGTTGAGACTCGTGTGACAGATGTGTCGATTACCAAAAATGTGTGCGCGATCTTTATAACGATGCTGGTGATCATGTCTCTCTGTTTCTGGCTTAAGAGCTGGTACCGCCGTAACGGTTACCGTGTGCCGCGTCGTGGGCTTGGTGTTTTTGAGGCTCTTATAGAGTTTATTTATAGTGGTGTCATCAAGTCGACACTTAAGGATCGGGCTGACAAATTCGCTCCATATCTTCTCACGGTTTTCATGTTTATTTTTGTGTTGAATATCATGGGACTTATGGTGGTGTTTCCCGGTGGTGCCAATGTGACGGGCAATATTGCAGTCACTATGGTTCTTGCTGTGTTCACTTTCTTTTTCACTAATATTTTCGGCACAAAACATTACTGGAAGGAGATTTTATGGCCAGATGTGCCCCTCTGGCTGAAGTTCCCGATACCTATAATGCAGGTAATCGAGATTTTCGGCATGTTCACCAAGCCGGCGGCACTGACGGTGCGTCTTTTTGCCAACATGATGGGTGGCCACATGATTGTGCTTGTGCTTACGCTTCTGATATTCATATTCGCTTCGTTCGGACCTGTTGTGGTAGGTGCGACGAGCGTCGTGTCGATAGCTTTTTCTGTGTTCATGTTGCTTGTGGATGTGCTTGTAAGTTTCATACAGGCGTATGTGTTCACGATGCTGTCGACGATCTTCATAGCACTTGCCCAGGAGGGCGGTCATGAGGACAAGCATGAAAGAAATGAGGATAACGGTGGCGGAGCCAAGGATCCCGCACCCGTGTCTACACTTTGAGAGATAAACGAACAATAATAAATAACTTCAAAATATTACAAAAATGTTAGCATCTATTTTAGCGGAAGTTGCAGCCCTTTCAGGACTTGGAGCAACAATCGGCGCCGGCATAGCAGCTATTGGCGCAGGTCTTGGCATCGGTAAGATTGGCGCCGCCGCCATGGAGGCTATCGCCCGTCAGCCGGAGTCGGCAGGAGACATCCGAAGCAACATGATCGTCATCGCCGCTCTTGTCGAGGGCGTGGCTCTTTTTGCTGTCATTGTCTGCATCCTTGCTCTCTTCGTCTAAGACACAGCAGGCTTACATCGTCAATATTCTCCTTGCTGCATTTGAGTGCTGCAAGGAGAAATATCGGTGGCTATGTGCCTAATAATGGCGAGTGTAAATTCGGTGAGTGATGGATTCCTGATCTTTCAGTTAGGTCTTTTTGCCGGCAACAGTCTCTTTCAATTTTCAATTAAGTAATCCCATTTCATTCCTCAACAGCATGGATTTGTTTTCTCCAGACAGCGGATTGGTCATATGGATGTTCGTATCGTTTGGCATCCTGTTCATTATACTTGCCGTATTTGCATGGCCAGCGATAATGAAGGGTATTGCAGAGCGTGCTAATTTCATTGACAAGGGTGTAGAGTTCGCCCAGGAAGCAAAGACTCAGCTTGACGGTGCCCGAGAGGAAGCCAAGGGAATAATTGACGAGGCTCGCCGTCAGCAAGCCGACATATTGCGTGATGCCGACAAGATGAAGACAAGGATTGTCGATGAGGCTCGCGAGGCGGCTCAGGCAGAGGCTACGAAGGTGATGGATCAGGCGAAGGAGTCGATCGCTCAGGCGCAGAAGGAGGCGGAAAAGAACCTTAGAAATGAGGTCAGTGTATTTGCACTCGAGATAGCTCAGAAGGTTGTCAAGACTCAGCTCGATGACGAGAAATCGCAGAAGAAGCTTGTGGAGACACTGATGAGCGACATGGAAAAGTAAGCATCATACTGAAGACTGATATTCAATGGATTTAGGATTGTTGCCATCGAGATATGCCAAAGCGCTCTTTGACTCGGCCAGTGAAAAGGGGCTGAGCAGGGGAGTGTATGAGGCAATGCTCAATCTTGAGGGGGCGTTCGGCAGCATAGGCGGCTCGAGCCTGACGGCTGCTGTCACTAATCCGTATGTCGACGAGGCGGAAAAGGTTGCGCTGATATCGTCGGCATGTGGTCGTGTTTCGGATGACCAGGCCAGTGTAGATGCTCTCGTAAAAGATTTTGTGAAACTGTTGTTTCACAACCGCAGACTGATGCTTGTCAGGGCTATCGCGTTGTCTTATATCGGTCTTTACAGGAAAAAAAACGGTATAAGGCGTGTGACAGTCGAGTGGGCGAGCCAGCCGGACTCATCGACCGAATCGCGTATGATGGATCTTATTCAGAAGCACATCGGCGATGGCACGATGGAATATGACTCGAAGGTTAATCCGCAACTCATAGGCGGTTATCGTATCGCGATCGACAACGAGCGTCTTGACGCTTCAGTAGCAAATGAATTTAATCAACTCCGTCAACAGCTTTTAAGCAAATAAAACATGGCAACAATCAACCCCAGCGAGATATCAGAAGTTCTACGCCAGCAGTTGGACAGCATCAACAGCAAGGTGTCGTTTGAGGAGACCGGCAAGGTGCTTGAAGTGGGCGACGGTGTGGCTCA
>JAIDKP010000031.1 GCA_029051445.1 Muribaculaceae bacterium
GGTATGCGCGAAATCGCAGATGCGACAAGTTTATGAATATCGGACATTACAGGTGTTGTCGTGGGTGAAAATCAGTTCAAAAGTAAGTATTTTTTGGGGAATATTGGAAATGTTGTTATTTTTGCGTGCTTAACAGACAGAAGTGTGCTCTGGCGCATGCTGTCGGTAAGCCGTGAGGCCATGCTCGCGGCCGGTAGTCAAAAAGAATTCTAACTCACTATCACATACGTTCCCATAAATGGCAACTTTAGAGAAAATCCGCAGCAAATCGGTGATACTGTTCACAGTTATCATCGTGGCATTGCTGGCTTTCATTCTCGGCGACGCTTTCACGTCGAGCCGCTCGTTTTTTGGTCCAGGCACAACCGCCGCTAAGGTTGCGGACCGCAAGATTGATATTCAGGAGTTCAACCGTCAGGTCGAGCAGCAGCGCGAGGCTCTGCAGGCTCAGGGTATGACCAATGTCGATCATGCAATGATTCAGAATCAGGTGCTTCAGCAGATGCTCTTCAAGGAGATCCTTGACAAGGAGATCGATGAGCTTGGCATCACAGTGACCGACAGCGAGCTTTCGAGCGCGATGACCGGTGCTAATCCGCTGGCTACTGTCACACAGACCGTCCGTCAGATGGGTTTCCCCGATGCAGCGTCGTTCTATGATTATGCATTCAATCCTGCTAAATACAATGTTCCGGCCAATTACGCTCCACAGCTTCAGGCAATGTGGATCAATCTGGAAAATCAGGTGTCGGAGCAGCTGCGCCAGCAGAAACTTGGTGCCCTTTTCAGCGGATCTCTCACAGCCAACAAACTTGACGCAAAGTCATACTACGACGAGAATGCGACGACCGCCCAGGTACGTTACGTCAAGAAAGATCTTTCAACTATCGCCGACAGTGCCGTTACTGTCATGAACAGCGATATCGCCAACCTCTACAACTCGCGCAAGAATCTTTATGAACTTGCCGAGGAGACACGTCCCATCGATTACATCGTGGTTGATATCGTTCCGAGTGAGGAGGATTATCTCGCCGCACAGAAGGAGGTCGAGGACGCAATCGTGGCACTCCGCGAGCAGCCCGGCACTGAAGGCGTGAGCGGCAATCTCAACTTTGTGGTAAACCGCAAGTCGTCGTCGGAGGGCAAGCTGGCAACCAATATCAAGAATGAACTTGAAACCCTCCGTGGCGAAGGCGTAAAGCTTCTCTCTTTCAACAACGACAAATACACCATCGCCAAGCTTGTCAATACATTTGACGATGTGGATGATGTGACAATCGAGTATATAGGCGTGACTGCTCCCGTGGCTCAGCGCGACAGCGTTATCGCGCTTCTCAACAGCGGTGCCGATCTTGATGCTCTTGTTGAGCAGGGTCTGGTGCAGGGCGCTCCCCAGGAAGAGACAGTGTCGCTTCTCGACAACAACTATGCAGCGTTCAAGAGCGCGCTTCTCAGCGAGCCGACCGGAAAATACTTCCTGCCCGAAGGCAGTGAGAACTCGGAAATCGCCGGAGCGGTTAAGGTCGTTTCGCGCACAGCTCCCCAGCCGATCTACGACATCGCGGAGATCACTTATATCGTGGAGCCTTCCAACGCTACAATCAACAAGCTTTCAAACGATCTCAGCAATTATCTTGTAGAGAACAATACGGCAGAGACATTCCGCTCGTCGGCTTCTGTCAAAGGCATGCATATCTTCTCGGGCTTCGTGACACCTTCGTCGCTGTCGATAGCCAACTATTCCGACACACGTTCGCCGGCCAAGTGGGCCATGAATGCGAAGAAGGGTGAAGTCAGCGGTGTATTCGGCGACGAACAGAGCGGACGCTTCATTGCTGTCGCTGTCAAGGATATTTATGACGGTTATACTCCGATGAGCGATCCCGATCTCGGTCGTCAGCTTGCTTCGGAAGTGCGCAACACCAAGAAGGGTGAGATGATCATGGCCGACATCGCCGGAAAGGCAAACAGCATCGACGAGTATGCGGCAGTTCTTGATTCGCCTGTAGACACAACCGACATCACATTCGGACAGCGTATCGTGCGTGGTTTCCCCGTGGGTGAGCCTGTGCTTCTCGCTGAGGGCAGCGTGACACCTCAGGGTAAGATCGCCGGTCCTTTTGCCACCAACAATGCCGTAGTTGTGATGGAGGTTATCGGTACCGACAAAGTAGCTCGTGAATTTGATTACGACAACGATGCCATGATGTTCAACCAGCAGTATGGCGCGCCGGCTCTGTCGCGTAATCTCTTTGGCATTCTTCTTGGCCGCAACAAGATCACTAACAATCTCCAGCGTTTCTACGCCGACTGATTGTCAATATAGTTGAACCATCGGTGGACGGATTTGCCCGCTTGCAACCACCGGCAAAAAAAATGCTAAAATGAATTACCTGTTCACATCGGAATCGGTATCGGAAGGTCATCCCGACAAAGTTGCCGATCAGATTTCCGACGCTGTGCTCGACCAGTTTCTGGCACACGATCCTCAAAGTAAAGTAGCATGCGAGACGCTCGTCACCACCGGCCAGGTTATTGTGGCCGGTGAGGTGAAGAGCAAGGCATATGTCGATCTTCCCACTACTGTCAGGGAGGTTATCGCAAAAATCGGATATAACCGCAGCGAGTACCGTTTTGACGCGGATTCGTGTGGCATTCTTTCTGCGCTCCATGAGCAGAGCCCCGACATCAACCGTGGTGTCGATCGTGGCTCTGAGGATGAGCAGGGCGCAGGCGATCAGGGAATGATGTTCGGTTATGCCACATGTGAGACTCCCGAATATACTCCGCTGACGCTTGATCTCAGTCATGCCCTTCTTAAGGAGCTTGCCGAGATACGTCGCAATGGTGACGCCTTTCTCTATGAGAACGCCAATGGCGAGAGAGTGAGTTATCTGCGTCCCGACAGCAAAAGTCAGGTGACGGTGGAGTATGACGGCGAAACTCGCCGGCCGCTGAGAGTGCACACGATAGTGATCTCGACGCAGCACGACGAATTCATACAGCCTACAGGCGACAGAACTCAGGAGGAGGCTGACCGGGAGATGATAGCTGTTATGCGCAGAGATGTGGCAGAAGTGCTCATACCGCGTGTAAGGGCAAAACTACCGGAGCATCTGAAGGCTCTGCTTGGTGATGATTTCACTCTTCATGTGAATCCTACCGGCAAGTTTGTGATCGGTGGCCCTCACGGAGACACGGGGCTCACCGGGCGCAAGATTATTGTCGACACATACGGAGGACGCGGAGCCCATGGCGGCGGAGCATTCTCCGGCAAAGATCCGTCGAAGGTTGACCGTTCGGCAGCTTATGCCGCGCGTCATATCGCCAAGAATATTGTCGCTGCCGGTCTCGCCCGCGAGGCACTCGTGCAGGTTGCCTATGCCATTGGTGTAGCGGAGCCGGTAAGTATCAATGTGCAGACTTACGGTACGGTGCGCGATGGGTTGACAGACGAGATGCTGGCAGAGTGCGTCAAGGCTCTCTTTGACCTGCGTCCCGGAGCTATAGAGCGGAATCTGAAGCTCCGCACTCCGATTTATCAGGAGACAGCAACCTACGGACATGTGGGCCGCACACCGCGCAAGGTGAAAAAGGTTTTCACATCGCGCTACGAGGATCCGATCGAGATGGAAGTTGAGTTGTTTACGTGGGAGAAGCTTGACCGCGTGGACGACCTGAAGGAATATTTCAATGGGGTTCACGCTTAAAGGCGTGAATCCCATCTGTATATTTTTCCGGGATGAAGTACAGAATCTCAGTCTTTTTTCTGACGCTGGCAGCGCTGTTGCCTTTGAGGTTACTGTATGTCCTTGCTGATTTTTTTGCGTTAATACTCTATTATGTGGTAGGTTACAGGCGCAAGCTTGTAAGGCGCAATCTCAGGGATTCATTCCCGTCGAAGAGCGATAGCGAGATAACGGATATCGAGAAACGGTATTACCGGTATATGTGCGATGTGATGATGGAGACGGTGAAGCTTCTGCACATATCGGATTCGGAGATGCGTCGGCGTGTGAAGGTCGTCAACTACGAGGTTGTGAACCGGTCGATTGCCGAAAACCGTTCGGCAGTAATTATGCTCGGCCACTACGGCAACTGGGAGTGGGCTCAGGAAATGGCTGTTTATTTCCCGAGAGTGCACAGAGGTTCGATCTATCATACTATGTCCAGCCGACTGTGGGACAAGATCTTTCTTAAAATCAGAAGTCGTTGGCACCATATACTGCTTCCGCAGAAAGCGGCAGTGAGATATCTGCTTGACAAGAACAATCTTCCCTGGATTTTCGGTTTTATAGCCGATCAGAGGCCCAAAAGCGGCAGCAAGCACGGGTGTACGACTTTTTTGGATCAGGAAACATCGTTTATAATCGGGCCGGAGGAGATCGGCACACGTGTGGGCGCAGATTTCTTCTATATGGATGTGGAGCGTCCGTCGCGTGGTTACTATGTATTCACATTCAAGAAACTTGAGCCGGTCGATGACTCGCTGCCATATCCTTATAGCCGGGCTTTCTGGAAAGAGTTTGAGCAAACAATACACCGCGACAGCGCGTTGTGGCTCTGGAGTCACAACCGTTGGGCAAAAAGGTGGAAGAAGTGACTTCAGTAAACACTCCATGATATGATGCCGAATGAGTTTCCGATAGATTTTGTGGTCACATGGGTAAACATGGACGACGCTGATTGGCATGCCGAGTTTCTGAAGTATTCCGGGAAAAAGGAAAATGAAAAAAACGGGGTCTCGGAGGCGCGCTTCCGTGACTATGGTTTTCTTAAATACTGGTTCAGAGGGATAGAGAAATTCGCTCCCTGGGTGCGTAAGGTGCATTTTGTGACTTCGGGGCAGAAACCCGAGTGGCTCGATGCCTCTGATCCCAGGATCAACCTTGTCAGTCACAAGGATTTTATCCCGGAGCAGTTTCTTCCGACCTACAACTCGGTGGTGATCGAGCGGTACATGCACAATATACCGGGCCTTGCCGAACATTTCGTCTATTTCAACGATGACTTCTATATCATCGACAGGATAGGGCCGGAGCGTTTTTTTCTGAACGGTCTTCCGCGCGATATTGCAGTATTTCAGTATAATCCGTCGTGGTCGCAGTGGTACCGTCGCATAAAGAACAACATAAGGATCATCAACCGCCATTTCGACAAGCGGGAGGTGATGGAGCGCTATCACAACAAATGGTTTGACAGCAGCTACGGCTCTAAAGCGCGTCTGAATTATCTGCTGAAGCCCTATGGAAAGTTTATCACGCTCCGCACGCCTCACAATGCGCAGCCTTATCTGAAGTCGACTTTCCGGGAGGTGTGGGAAGCCGAGGGAGCGGAGCTGACGCGCACATCGGTCAACCGGTTCCGCGCATCGGATGACTACACGCCCGAGCTTTTCAGAACCTGGCAGATATGCCGTGGTAATTTCGAACCATACAACACCTACAGCGATACAAAGATGTTTCCGCTCATGATGCGTCCGAAGCAGGCTGTCAGGGCTATCAGGGAGCAGGCCTACAAGCTGGTGTGCATAAACGACAATGTGCATATCAGAGACTACGATAAGGTTATGGCCGAACTGAAGGACGCATTTGAGTCGATACTTCCTGAAAAGTCTGGTTTTGAGTTGTAAAACTGTGAATCATGAATAAAGCACTCGCAGAGATAATAGCCGGTGTTATACCGCATAAGATGACCCGGAACCGCTGGCGCGGCGTGCTTCGTTATGGCGTAGGGAACGCCATGCGGCTCAAGAACAGGCTAAAGGGCGACAGGACATTGCCCCAATATTATCTTGCGGTGTGTGCGATCGCCAAGAATGAGGGTCCATACATGAAGGAGTGGATCGAGTGGCACCGCTCGAAGGGGGTGGAGAAGTTCTATATTTATGATAATGAAAGCACCGACTGCACCAAGGAGGTGCTGGCTCCCTATATAGAGTCGGGACTTGTGGAGTACACGTATCAGCCCGGACGCAAGCAGCAGCTCGCCGCTTACGACGATTGTTTCGAAAAGCATCGCACCGATGCCCGCTGGATCGCCGTGATAGATCTCGATGAGTTTATAGTGCCGGTCAAAGACAATACGATACCCGATTTTCTCCGCCGCATGGAGGATTATGCGTCGGTGGAGATAAACTGGCTTGTATATGGCAGCGACGGCGCAAAGAGCAAGGAGCCGGGGGGAGTGATGGAGCGGTTCAGGAAGCACTCTCGCCCCGATCACATACTCAACTATCATGTGAAGAGTATAGTAGATCCGCGCCGCGTATGCTCGATGGTTGGCTGCCATGAGGCAGCACGTATTGAAGGCAAGGCCGGTGACTCACACGGTAACCGCATAACCCGTTGCTTCCGTGACAGAATGCCACAGCAGGATGTGATACGTATCAACCACTATGCGGTGAAATCCTATGAGGAGTTTCTGCAGAAGCGTGCCCGTGGCCGCGCGCGCATCAACAGTCTGCGTGATCTCAGCTATTTTGCGGAGTATGATCTTAACGATATAGATGACCGCGACTGACAATGGCTACTTACTACGGACGCAAATACCGGCTGCTTGAGCTGAGGCACAAATTCAAAGAGGCAATGCTGTCCGGCCAGACAGTGCTGAAATCCAGATGTCTCAGACGTGTTGCTGGTGACCGCCCCGCTTGTGTGGCAATGGTCGACGGCATGGCGTATCATGGAGGTATGTGCGACAGGTTCAAGGGGATAATCTCGCTGTATGCCTATTGCAAACATCACAGCATACCGTTCGGAATAAGATATACTTATCCGTTCAGACTTGAGGAGTATCTGGTGCCTGCGGCCTACGACTGGATTCTCGATGATAACGAGTATACCGACAATCCGCTATACAGCAGGGTGCTGTATATGCGCGGAGAGCATCTTGCCACAAGACTTCTAAATCTTAGAATGAGAAGGCGGCAGGTTCATTTCTATACCAACCGTGATCTGCTGGAGCGTATAAATGACGTTTTACGCGGCGAGAATGAAGCAGACCGCTACGACTGGGGAGAATTGTTCCGCGAGCTTTTCAGGCCGTGTGAGGGGCTTAGAAAGCGCATAGATGCTATAA